>DASQJV010000291.1:0-7469 GCA_035630855.1 Allosphingosinicella sp.
GGCGACAAGTTCGCGGCCGAGATCGCCCGCCTGACCCGGCTGCCATTCGAGACGGCGCCGAACAAGTTCGAGGCGCTGGCGAGCCACGACAGCCTGGTCGAGCTTTCCGGCGTGCTCAACGTCATCGCGGTGTCGCTCACCAAGATCGCCAACGACATCAGGCTGCTCGGCTCCGGCCCGCGCTGCGGCCTCGGCGAACTGAAGCTGCCGGAGAACGAGCCGGGCAGCTCGATCATGCCGGGCAAGGTCAACCCGACCCAGTGCGAGAGCCTGACCATGGTCGCCGCCCAGGTGATGGGCAACCATGTCGCGGTGACGATCGGCGGCCTTCAGGGCCATATGGAATTGAACGTGTTCAAGCCGCTGATGGGTGCGGCGGTGATCCGCTCGATCAACCTGCTGTCGGACGGGATGGAGAGCTTTACGGCCCGTTGCCTCGACGAGATGGAGCCGGACGAGAAGCGGATCGCCGAGCTGATGAACCGCTCGCTGATGCTGGTCACCGCTTTGGCCCCCGAGATCGGCTACGACAATGCCGCCGCCATCGCCAAGCACGCCCACAAGAACGGCCAGACGCTCAGGGAGGCCGGCCTCGAGCTCGGGCCTGACCACCCGGTCGAACGTCTCCCCGTCGACCAGGCCGAGTTCGAGCCCGGCCTCCCGGAGCGTCTGGCCGTTCTTGTGGGCGTGCTTGGCGATGGCGGCGGCATTGTCGTAGCCGATCTCCGGCGCCAGCGCGGTCACCAGCATCAGCGAGCGGTTCATCAGCTCGGCGATCCGCTTCTCGTCCGGCTCGAGCCCGTCGAGGGTGCGCTCGGTGAAGCTTTCGGTGCCGGTCGCGAGCAGATCGATCGAGCGAAGCACGTTGGCGGCGATCACCGGCTTGAACACATTGAGCTCGAGATGGCCCTGGAGGCCGCCGACGGTGACCGCGACATGGTTGCCCATCACCTGGGCGGCGACCATGGTCAGCATCTCCGCCTGCGTCGGATTGACCTTGCCGGGCATGATCGAGCTTCCCGGCTCGTTCTCGGGAAGCTTCAACTCGCCGAGGCCGCAGCGCGGGCCCGAGCCCATCAGCCTGATGTCGTTGGCGATCTTGGTCAGCGAGACGGCGATGACGTTGAGCACGCCCGACAGCTCGACGAGAGTGTCGTGGGCGGCGAGCGCCTCGAACTTGTTGGGAGCGCTGGTGAAGCGGAGCCTGGTGAGCCCGGCCACTTCCGCCGCGAAGGCCTCGGCGAAGCCTTCGGGCGCGTTGAGGCCGGTGCCGACGGCGGTCCCGCCCTGGGCGAGCTGGAGGACCCTGGGCTGGACGGAGCGGAGCCGCTCGATCCCGGCCTCGATCTGGGCGGCATAGCCGGAGAATTCCTGGCCGAGGGTGAGCGGAGTCGCGTCCTGGAGATGGGTCCGGCCGATCTTGACGATCCCGTCCCACGCCGCGGCCTGGGCCGCGAGCCGGCGCTGCATGGCCTGGAGGGCGGGGATCAGCCGGGCCTCGACCGCCCGCGCCGCGGCGACATGCATCGCGGTCGGGAAGCTGTCGTTGGACGACTGGCCCTTGTTGACATGGTCGTTCGGGTGGACCGGGCTCTTGCCGCCGCGGGTGCCGGTGAGGATCTCGTTGGCCCGGCCGGCGATCACCTCGTTGGCGTTCATGTTGGACTGGGTGCCGGACCCGGTCTGCCAGATGACGAGCGGGAACTGGTCGTCGTGCATCCCGCCGGCGACCTCGCCCGCCGCCTGCTGGATCGCCTCGGCGAGCTCGGCGTCGAGGCCGCCGATGCGGGCGTTCACCCGGGCCGCCGCCTGCTTCACGAAGCCGAGGGCGTGGACGATCTCGACCGGCATGGTCTCGCGCGGCCCGAACGGGAAATTCTGGATCGAGCGCTGCGTCTGCGCGCCCCAATAAGCGTCGCCGGGAACGTCGATCGGCCCGAAGCTGTCGGTCTCGGTGCGGGCGATGGTGGTGGAAATCATGCAAGAACTCCGTTCGCCCTGAGCTTGTCGAAGGGCTTTTCTTGCGCGCGGTTAAGGGAAGTAAAGGGCTTCGACAAGCTCAGCCCGAACGGATTTCCGGGGCTCCGAAGTCCTATTTCTTCCGGCTGAAATCCACCGAGACCACGTTCGAGCCGTCCTCGACCGGCTCGACGGCCGGCGGGTCGTTCTCCGCCGCCTCGTGCCCCTGGGGGCCGCCTTCCTCGGCGGTGGCCTGGAACTGGAGGGCGAAGTTGACCGCCGGGTCGACGAAGCCGGTGATCGCCGAGAAGGGGATGACCAGCCGCGCCGGCGCCTGGTTGAAGCTGAGGCCGACCTCGAAGCCGTCCTCGCCCACTTTCAGGTCCCAGAAGCGGTTCTGGATGACGATGGTCATCTCGTCGGGAAAGCGCTCCGAAAGGTGGCGCGGTATGTCGACTCCGGCGGCTCCGGTCTTGAACGTGATGTAGAAATGATGCTCGCCCGGCAGCCGCCCGGTGGTCTCGACCTCGCCCAGAACCCGGCCGACGACCGCGCGCAGGGCCTCCTGGACGATCTCGTCGTAGGGAATCAGGCTGTCGGGAGTCTCGCCTTGCATGGCCCCTCTGGTAAACCACCGCCGCTTCGGGTCAAGGCGAGTTGGAACCGACACGGAGGGAGATGCCATGCCGATCGACGCCACCCGCCCCTATGACGACCGCAACATCTTCGCCCGGATCCTGCGCGGCGAGATCCCGTCCAGGACCGTCTACGAGGACGAGCACGCCCTCGCCTTCCACGACATCAACCCGGCTGCGCCGGTCCATATCCTGGTCATCCCCAAGGGCCCCTACGTCTCCTGGGACGATTTTTCCGAACGCGGCTCGGCCGAGGAGATCGCCGGCTTCGTCCGGGCCGTCGGCAAGGTGACGAGGGACCAGGGGCTGGTCGAGCCCGGCTACCGCCTGCTCGCCAATGCCGGCATCGACGCGGGCCAGGAAGTGCCCCACCTCCACGTCCACATCTTCGGCGGCCGTCCGCTCGGGCCGATGCTGGCGCGGTGACATTCCCTCCCTGGCGGGGAGGGGAGATTTCCGGGGTGAAATCGGTTGCGCGGGCAGGATCAGCCGCTAGGCTGCGCCGCAAAACAGACAAGCGTCAAAGGGGATAGTTAGATGGCGACTGCGGCACCCAACGGCTTTCTTGCGCGCATCCTCGCGCGCAAGACCGTCGAGATGGTTCAGGAGGAGACGAGGACCAGCGAGCTCAAGCGCTCGCTCGGCGCCTGGAACCTGGTCTTCCTCGGCATCGGCTGCATCATCGGCGCGGGCATCTTCGTCCGCACCGGCAACGCCGCGGCGCTTCACGCCGGGCCGGCCGTCCTCATCGCCTACGCCATCGCCGGCCTCGTCTGCGCCTTCGCCGGCCTCTGCTACGCCGAGCTCGCCTCGACCCTTCCGGTCTCGGGCTCCGCCTACACCTACAGCTACGCGACCATCGGCGAGTTCGCCGCCTGGATCATGGGCGCACTGCTCCTGCTCGAATACGGCCTCGCCGCCTCGGTCGTCGCGGTCGGCTGGTCGGGCTATATGGTGAGCCTCCTGGGCGACATCGGGATCCACATACCCGTCGCGCTCACCGGGCCGACCGGCTACCATCTGCAGAAGGACGGGGTCGACGTTCTCGTCAACGGAGCGCCGGTCGTCTTCGCGTTCAACCTCCCGGCCTTCCTCGTCTGCGCCGCCCTCGCCGCCTTGCTCTGCCTCGGAGTCTCGGAATCGGCGAAGTTCAACAACGCCATCGTCGCCATCAAGGTGACCGTCCTCGTCGCCTTCATCCTCGTCGGCGGCTTCATCATCCTCTCGAACCTTCCGGCCTACACGCCCAATTGGGATCCGTTCATCCCCGAGCCGACCGGCAAGGACGGCGAGTTCGGCTGGAGCGGAATCCTCCGCGCCGCCTCGATCGTCTTCTTCGCCTACATCGGCTTCGAGGCCGTCTCGACGGCCGGCCAGGAAGCCAAGGACCCGGGCAAGGACATGCCCTTCGGGATCATCGGAAGCCTCGTCGCCTGCACAATCATCTACATCCTGGTGTCGATCGTCCTGACCATGATCGTCCCCTACAACAGCCTCAACGTGCCCGATCCGGTCGCGGTCGCGGTCGACGCCTTCGGGCCGCAATGGGCCTGGTTCGCCAAGACCGTGAAGGTCGGCGCGATCATCGGCCTGACCTCGGTGATCCTGGTGCTGATGTACGGCCAGACCCGCATCTTCTACACCATGGCCCGCGACGGCCTGCTTCCCAAGGTCTTCTCCAGGGTCCATCCGAAGTTCCGCACGCCCTGGATCAACACGCTCCTGGTCGGGGTCATCGTCGCCTTCGCCGCGGGCTTCTTCGACATCAACAGCCTCGGCGACATGACCTCGGTCGGAACGCTCGCGGCCTTCGCGGTGGTCTGCCTGTCGGTGATGTGGCTCCGCCGCACCCATCCGGAGATCCCGCGCGGCTACCGGGTCCCCCTCTATCCGGTGGTTCCGATCCTCGGCATCGCCTCCTGCCTGTGGCTGATCACCACCGTGCCGACCTACGTGCTGATCATCTTCGCTTGGTACACGCTGGCGATGATCATCCTCTACTTCGTCTACGGCATGCACAATTCGGAGGTGCACAAGGGCCGGACGGTCATGGCCGACGGCGATCTCCCGATCTTCCCGGAGGACGCACCGACCGGGCCGGACGGGGAACCCACCATCCGTCCCTGAGGGCGGGGCGGATTCAAGACAGGGAAGGGGAGGCTTCGGCCTCCCCTTTCTTTCAGCCCAGCCGCTCTTCCACCAGCGCCTTCAGGTCGGCCTCCGGCCGCGCGCCGTAATGCGAGATGACCTCCGCCGCGGCGATCGCGCCCATCCGGAGGCTGTCGAGGTTGGAGCGGCCCTGGGCGCGGCCGGTGAGGAAGCCGGCGGCGAACAGGTCCCCGGCGCCGGTCGTGTCGACGATCCGCTCGACCGGCTCGGCCGCGACCTGATCCGTCCTTCCGCCCTCGACCGCGACCGCGCCCTTCTCGCCGCGGGTGACGACGAGCACGGGCACCCGTGCCGAGGTCGCCGCGACCGCCGAATCGAAATCCGATTCGCCGGTCAGCGAGACGATCTCGGCCTCGTTGGCGAAGAGGATGTCGAGCCGGCCGCTGTCGATCAGGGCGTTGAAGCTGTCGCGGTGGCGCTCGATGCAGAAGCTGTCGGAGAGGGTGAAGGCGACCGCTCCGCCGGCCGCCCGGGTGATGTCGATCGCCCGCTCCATCGCCGCCCTCGGCACCTCCGGGTCCCACAGATAGCCTTCGAGATAGAGGATCTTCGAGCGCTCGAGCTGCTCCTGGTCGAGCGCGTCGCTGCTGAGGTTCTGGGCCGCGCCGAGGAAGGTGTTCATGGTCCGCTGGGCGTCGGGGGTGACGAGGACCAGCGAGCGGGCGGTCGGCGCCTCCGACTGCGGCCTTGCCGGGGTGGTGAACTCGACCCCGATCGAGCTGACGTCATGGCGGTAGACCTCGCCCAATTGGTCGTCGGCGACCTGGCCGATGAAGCCGGCGCGTCCGCCGAGCATCGCCACTCCGGCGGCGGTGTTCCCCGCCGAGCCGCCGCTGATCTCGCGGCCCGGGCCCATCCGCCCGTAGAGCCGGGTCGCCTCCTCGGCGTCGATCAGCCGCATCGAGCCTTTGTCGAGGCCCTCCCGGGCGAGGAAATCGTCGTCGGCCGCCGCGATCACGTCGACGATGGCGTTGCCGATGCACAGGACGTCGAGGCTCTTGTCGGTCACTTCATTCTCATCTGCTGGGGAAGGAGCCGCGGCCCTAGCCGGGGGCTGCGCCGCGCGTCAATTGCGCCGAGGCGAGGCAGGCGCGGGCCGGGCGGGCGCGCGGACGCGTGGCCCTCGCGGCGGCGCTGCGCCACTCTGCGCGGCGAAAGACGGGGAAGGGTGAATGGCAAGGCGGGGAAGTTTATGGCTGGGCGCTCTGCTCGTCCTCGGCGGCTGCGCCACCGCCAAGAGCGAAAAGGCCGCGCCGGCGGCGCACCGGGCGCCGCCGGATCGGGTCGTCCCCTTTAATTCGACCGGCCTCGAGACCGTCATCGGCCGGACCGCGCGGATGCTCGAGGCGCAGTTCGGCAAGCCCAGCCTCGACGTCCGCGAAGGCCCCGCGCGCAAGCTCCAGTTCGCCGGCTCCGCCTGCATCCTCGACGCCTATCTCTACCCGCCCAAGGGCGGCGGCGAGCCGATCGTCACCCATGTCGACGCGAGGCTCCGCGACGGCCGCGATCTCGACCGGGCGAGCTGCGTCGCGGCCCTGACGAGGCGGTAGGGGAGATAAAGACCGTTCGGCCTGTCAGCCCGAACGGTTCTGTAGTTTCCCCAACCCCCATTCCGCCGCCTCGGCCACCACCGGATCCTCGTCCGCCGTCAGCCGCTCCAGCGCCGGCGCCAGCTCCGGCAGCCCGCTGTTGCCCGCCGCGATCGCCGCGTTGCGAACCATCCGTCCCCGCCCGATCCGCTTGATCGGCGAGCCCGCGAACACTTTCCGGAAAGCCGCGTCGTCCAGCGCCAGCAGGTCGGCCAGTCTCGGCGCCGCCAACTCCGCGCGCGGCAGGAACGCCAGGTTCGCCCGGGCCGAGTCGGCGAATCGGTTCCATGGGCAGACGGCGAGGCAGTCGTCGCAGCCGTAGATCCGGTTGCCGATCGCCTCGCGATACTCTTCCGGGATCGGCCCCTTATGCTCGATGGTGAGGTAGGAGATGCAGCGCCGGGCATCGAGCCGGAAGGGGGCCGGGAAGGCGTTGGTCGGGCAGATGTCGAGGCAGGCGGAGCAGCTTCCGCAATGGATGGCGTGCGGCGCCCCGGTCTCCTCCAGCTCGAGCGTCGTGTAGATGGCGCCGAGGAACAGCCAGCTTCCATCGCTGCGGCTGACGAGGTTGGTGTGCTTGCCCTGCCAGCCCAGCCCCGCCGCCTCGGCCAGCGGCTTCTCCATCACCGGCGCGGTATCGACGAACACCTTCAATTCGCACCCCGCCTCCTTGACCAGCCAGCGCGCCAGCGCCTTCAGCGCCTTCTTGACGAGGTCGTGATAGTCGGCGCCCTGCGCGTAGACGGAGATCCGCCCGACGTTCCGCCGGTCCGCCAGCGCCAGCGGGTCGCTCGCGGGCGCGTAGCTCATCCCGAGCGAGATTATCGAGCGCACCTCCGGCCACAGCCCGGCCGGCGAGGCGCGGCGCTCGGCCGTCTCCTCCATCCAGATCATGTCGCCATGCGCGCCCTCGGCGAGCCATTGCCGAAGCCGCTCGCCGCTCGCCGGCGCGGAGTCGGCGCGAGCGAAGCCGATTGCGCAGAAGCCGAGCTCCCGCGCTTTCTCCTCGAGCCCGATCCGAAGATCGGCCAGCTTCGGCTTGCCTTCGCTCATCCTCGCTCGCTACCACAGGCGCGCAAAGGGGGCACGCGTGGCGAGTGGCTTAGCTATTGAGGCG
>DASQJV010000292.1:0-4844 GCA_035630855.1 Allosphingosinicella sp.
GGAGCGAAAGGCATCTCCGCCTTCATCGTCGATCGCGACACTGAGGGCCTCGACGACAGCGAGCGGATCGAGGTGATCGCGCCTCACCCCCTCGCGACCCTGCGCTTCGCCGACGCCCGCCTCCCCGCCTCCGCCCTGCTCGGCGAGCGCGGCCGGGGGTTCGCTCAGGCGATGGCGACCCTCGACGTCTTCCGGACCACGGTCGGCGCCGCCGCTTTGGGCTTCGCGCGGCGCGCGCTCGACGAGGCGACCCGGCGGGCCCTGACCCGCCGGCTCGGCTCGGGCACGCTGGCCGACAATGCCGTCACCCAGTCGAAGCTCGCCGAGATGGTGCTCGACGTCGAGACCTCGGCCCTGCTGATCTACCGCGCCGCCTGGCTTCGCGACGTCAAGGGCCGGCGCAACAGCCGCGAGGCGGCGCTCGCCAAGCTCCACGCCACCGACAGCGCCCAGAGCGTCATCGACAAGGCGGTGCAGATGTTCGGCGGCCTCGGAGTGACGAGGGGAGTTCCGGTCGAGCGGCTCTACCGGGAGATCAGGGCCCTGCGCATCTACGAAGGAGCGTCCGAAGTGCAGAAAATGGTGATCGCCCGCGCCCATCTCGCGGAGTATCGGACGTGAGAGCCCTGCTTCCTCCCGGCTGGCCCCGGCCGAGCGGCTTCTCCAACGGAATCGCGGCCGAGGGCCGGATGGTCTTCACCGCCGGAATCATCGGCTGGGACGAAAAGGGGCGGATCGTCGCGCCCGATCTCGCCGGCCAGCTCCGCCAGATCCTCTTGAACACCCTCGCCATCCTCGCCGAGGACGGCGCCGGGCCCGAGCATGTCGTCAGGATGACCTGGTATGTCGTCGACGTGGACGAATACCGCCTCGGCCTCGCCGCGATCGGCGCCGCTTACAAGGAGGTGATGGGGCGCAACTTCCCCGCCATGGCGGTGGTCGAGGTCGGAGCCCTGGTCGAGCCCGGTGCGAGGATCGAGATCGAGACGACGGCGGTGGTTCCGAAATGGTGAGGCGGCCCGTGCCCTCACCCTGCGTCGCTTCGCTCCTCTGTCCCTCTCCCCTGGAGGGAGAGGGACGAATAAACCCCTCTCCCTGTAGGGGAGAGGGACAGGCGCGAAGCGCCAGGGTGAGGGCATGACCGCGCACAGGAACACATTCGTCCGCGACCGCCTCCCCCCGCCCGAGGCCCAGCCCGAATTCCTGTTCGACCTGCCCGAGCTCCATTATCCGGAACAGCTCAACGCGGCGGTCGAGCTGATCGACAAGGCCGACCCGGAAGCGCTTGCGGTGATCAACGACGCGGGCCGCTGGACCTACGGCGAGATGCGCGATCTCTCCGACCGGATCGCCCGCCTGCTCGCCGAGGAGGAGGATCTCGTCCCCGGCGACCGGGTGCTCCTTCGCGGCCCCAATGGCGCGATGCTGTTCGCCTGCTGGCTCGGGATCCTCAAGGCCGGCGGGATCGTCGTCGCGACCATGCCGGTGCTCCGCTCCGGCGAGGTGGCGACGATCCTCGAGCGGGCTCGGGTCCATCACGCCATCGTCGACGACCGCTTCCTCGACGATTTCATGACCGCAGCCGACGAGACCGGCCTCATCCGCTCGCTTCTCACCTATCGCGGCGATACCGGCGGCGGCCGGCTGGAGGAGAGGCTGAAGGCCGTCGAGCCCGGCTTCGCCCCGGTCGCCACCGGCGCCGACGACGTCGCCCTGATCGCCTTCACCTCGGGCACGACCGGCCGGCCCAAGGGCTGCGTCCATTATCATCGCGACGTCCTCGCCCCGGCCGACAGCTTCGCCCGCCATGTCCTCAAGCCCGCGCCCGGCGGCCGCTGGGCCTGCTCGGCGCCGATCGCCTTCACCTTCGGCCTCGGCATGCTGCTCATCTTCCCCTGGCGCTTCGGCGGAGCGGCGGTGACGATCGAGCAGCCCGGGCCGAAGCCGTTGCTGGAGGCGGTGGCGAAATTCGGGGTGACGAATCTCGCCACTGCCCCGACGGCGTACAAGGCGATGCTCGGGCTGCTCGGCGCTGACAGCTCCCCGGCGAAGGCCGGGGCCCAGGCCGGCGCCGAAGCTGGGCCCCGGCCTTCGCCGGGGAACGACCTCTCCTCCCTCACCACCTGCGTCTCCGCCGGCGAGCACCTGCCCGCCGCCACCTGGCACGCCTGGAACGACGCCACCGGCCTCAGGATAATCGACGGCATCGGCGCGACCGAGATGATGCACATCTTCATCTCCGCCTCGGGCGACGACATCCGCCCCGGCGCCACCGGCAAGGCGGTCCCCGGCTACCGCGCCTGCGTGCTCGACGGGGCGGGCGATCCCCTCCCCCACGGCACCGGCCGGCTGGCGGTGAAGGGGCCGACCGGCTGCCGCTATTTCGACGACGAGCGCCAGTCCGATTATGTCCGGGGAGGGTGGAACGTCACCGGCGACACCTATCGCGCCGACGAGCAGGGCTATTTCTGGTACGTCGCCCGCTCCGACGACATGATCGTCTCGGCCGGCTACAATATCGCCGCGCCCGAGGTCGAGAACGCCCTCCACGCCCATCCCGCCGTCCAGGAATGCGCCGTGGTCGGAATGCCCTGCGAGGAGCGCGGGCAGAGGGTGAAGGCTTTCGTCGTTCCGGCGCCCGGCCGAGAGCCCGGCGACGCCCTCGCCCGCGAGCTCCAGGACCATGTCAAGGCGGCGATCGCCCCCTACAAATATCCCCGCGAGGTGGAGTTCGTCGACGCGCTTCCCAAGACCGCGACCGGCAAGCTGCAGAGGTTCGCGCTGAAGCGCTGAGAGGAGCGCACGGAAGATTGCGCGCACTCCGTTCGCCCTGAGCCTGTCGAAGGGCTCTCCTGCCCTGAGCGGGTTCGAAGACAGGAAAAGGCTTCGACAAGCTCAGCCCGAACGGAGAGGGCTCGACCTGGTCCCCCAATGCTCTAACGGAATCAGCAGCCCGGGGTCTTCTCCGACACGGCCTTGCCGCTCAGCACCCGGCGGACGCCCTCGAGGCATTTGGGCGCGGCGTCGGCCGCCGCCGGAGCCGCGGGCTTGGCCGCGGCCGGAGCGGCCGGCTTGGCCGCCGCCGCGCCCGCCTCGGGCTTGGCGGGCAGGCCCGACAGCGCCCAGTGGGTGCTCGCCGAGAGCGGCTTGCCGGAGCGGACCTGGACGGCCTGGGTCGAGGCCTCGGCGCTCGGCGGCTCGTAGCGGCGAAGCACGGCCCGGGCGAAGCTGTCGATGCTTCCGGGCGCCTTGGTTCCGGACTCCAGCGCCGCGGCGGCGGCGGCCGCCTCGGCGGCGGCGAGGGCGGCCGGATCCTCGACCAGCGGGGCGTCGGCGAGGGTCGTCGGGTCCGAGGTCAGGCTGCGCATCTTGGCGACCTGCGGCTCGACCCGGCCCGGGCTCAGCCGGAACGCCGCCGGTCTGCCCCAGCCGCCTTCCCAGCGGTAGAAGATATGGGTGCCGATATTGGCGAGCTTGACCAGGCTGGAGCTCCAATAGGGGACGACCCAGTTGGTGTGGTAATGGGTGGCCCAGCCGACCGGAGCGAAGACCTTGCCGGCGAGCGCCTCCTCGGCGACCCGGCGGGCGCGGGCCCAGCCGGCGACGGACGGGGTTCGGCGAAGCGCACCGTCGCAGGTGAAGGTGAACTGGCAGCCGGTCGCGCGCTCCTGGCCCTGGAAGACGACTCCGCAGACGGTGCGCGGATAGGCCGGGTGGCGGACCCGGTTGAGGACGACCTGGGCGACCGCGCGCTGGCCGGAGTCGCTCTCGATCGCCGCCTCGTAATAGACCGCCGCGGTCAGGCACTCGACGGCGCGAAGCCGGTCCGCCGGGGTCGCGAAGGCGATGGCGAAGGGGCGGGCGGCCGGGTTGGGAAGGGTCGAGACGGGCACCGCGGCGTTGATCGTCACCGCGTCCTGGGGCGCGATCTCGCGGAACTGGAGCGGCTCGGGCTGGGGCGGGATTCCGAGGCCGGGGATGGCCCGGGCGTTGTTGCCGAATCGCGCATTGGGCGTGGCGCTGGCCGGCTCGAGCCAGGCGACGCTGAGCCCGGCGACGAGGTAGAGGGCGGCGGTCGTCGCCAGCACCGCCGAGGCGAGCCAGTGCCTCAGCCCCGGGAGCCGGGGCAGGAACGGACGGCGCAGGACGAGCTCATTGGGCGACATCGACTACTCCGGAAGGGACGGGCGCATTATTGCGGCCGCCGATCCATGGCAAGCGCGGGGCCGGTCAGCCGGTCCCGCGTCGCGCCGAAGATCAGGAATTTTCACCAGGCCGCTCTCTAGCCTAAATGGGGCGAAACCTCAAATTTTCAACCCTCAGGCGGCCTTGCCGGAGACGTAACGGTCTCGGAAACCGGCCGCGAAAGCGGCGAGGCGGCGCTCGGAAATGGCCTCTCGCAGATCGTGCATCAGGCCCTGGTAGAACCAGATATTGTGCTCCGTCATCAGCATCGCCCCCAGGATCTCGCCCGAGCGGACGAGATGGTGGAGATAGGCCCGCGACCATCGCGAGCAGACCGGGCAGGGGCAGTCCGGATCGAGCGGCGCCTCGTCCTCGCCGAATCGGGCGTTGCGGATGTTGAGCGGCCCCGAGCGGGTGAAGGCCTGGCCGGTCCGGCCCGAGCGGGTCGGAAGGACGCAGTCGAACATGTCGATCCCCCGCTCGACCGCTCCGACGATGTCGTCGGGCTTGCCGACCCCCATCAGATAGCGCGGCCGGTCGGCCGGAAGCTGCGCGGGGGCGAAGTCGAGGCAGCGCAGCATCGCCTCCTGCCCCTCCCCCACGGCGAGCCCGCCGACCGCATAGCCGTCGAAGCCGATCCCGGTCAGGGCCTCGGCCGA
>DASQJV010000293.1:0-5622 GCA_035630855.1 Allosphingosinicella sp.
GCCATCGATCCCGATGCCGCCGCCGCTTTCTATGGCGACGTCATCGGCTGGAGCGCCGCGAGCGCCGGCCAGCCGGGGATCGACTATCGCTTCTTCTCCGCGGACGGCACGCCGGTGGCCGGCCACATGAAGCTTCCGGAAGGCGCCGAGGAATCGGGCATGCGCCCGTGCTGGCTCGGCTATATCGGAGTCGGGGACGTCGATGCGGCGGTCGTCGACATCGAACGGGCCGGCGGCGAGGTCCGCATGCCGGCGATGGACCTGGAAGGCGTCGGCCGGATCGCGCTGGTCGCCGATCCGCAGGGCATCCCCTTCTACGTCATGCGCGGCGCCAGCGAAGAGGCGAGCAGCTCCTTTCACCCGACCAAGTCCGGCCATTGCAGCTGGAACGAGCTTTCGACCCCTGACCAGGCCGCCGCCCTGGCTTTCTACACGGCGCTATTCGGCTGGAAGGCCGGCGACGTCATGCCGATGGGGGAGATGGGCGGCTATCAGTTCCTCCACCATGGCGAGGGGATGATCGGCGCGATCATGACCTGCCCGCCGGGAATGCCGCCCGGCTGGAGGTTCGCCTTCGGAGTCCGCGACATCGACGAGGCCGCCTCGAAGATTACCGCCGCCGGCGGAACCGTCCATCATGGCCCCGTGGAGGTACCGGGCGGCGACCGGGTGGTGATGGCGAGCGACCCGGAGGGCGCCCGCTTCATGGCCGTCGGGCCCCGCGACTGAGCTTTCGACAAGGAGAGGGACTATGAGCAACGAGCAGCATGAATTGTCGATCACCCGTTTCATCGACGCGCCGCCGGAGACCGTCTACCGCGTCTATACGGAGCGGACCGCCGAATGGTGGGCGCCCAGGCCCTGGAAGTCGCGCGTGATAGCCCAGGAGCTCCGCGCCGGCGGCCGCTCGTCGATCGAGATGGAGGGCCCCAATGGCGAGCATCATCCCGGCGAGGGCGTCTATCTCGAGGTCGTCCCGAACGAGCGGATCGTCTTCACCAACGCCTTCACCGCCGGCTGGAAGCCCAAGATCGGCATGCAGAGCGAATGCGACTTCCTGATGGTCGCGATCGTCGAGTTCGAGCCGGAAGGCTCCGGCACCCGCTACACCGCCCGGGTCCGCCACTGGAACGAGGAGGCGAAGAAGGCGCACGAGGCGATGGGGTTCGAGGAAGGCTGGGGGATCTGCGCCGCCCAGCTCGCCGAGCTCGCCGAAGCGGAGGCGCACGCCGCCGTCGCCGCCTGATCCGATCGAGGAGGAGAGAGATCATGACCTATGTCGAGGGCTTCATCGTCGGGGTTCCGGCCGCCAATCGCGAGGAGTATCGCCGCCACGCCGCGGACGCGTTCAAGGTGTTCGAGGAGCTGGGCGTCCGGCGCCACGTCGAGGCGTGGGCGAGCGACGTTCCGGACGGGACGGTGACCGATTTCCGCAAGGCGGTGCAGGCGAAGGACGGCGAGGATGTCGCTTTCGCCTGGTTCGAGCACGACTCGCGCGAGGCGCGGGACGCCTTCAACGCGAAGATGATGGCCGACCCGAGGATGGAGGGCATGAGCACCTCAATGCCGTTCGACGGCAGCCGGATGGTCTTCGGCGGCTTCGGCGCGATCCTCGAGCGCGGCTCCGGCCGAGGCGCCTATGTCGACGGCTTCGTGGCGCCGGTGCCCGTGGCGAAGCGCGAGGCCTATCTCGCCATGGCGGAAAAGGCGGCGGGCAAGTTCCTCGAGCTGGGCGCAATGCGGGTCGTCGAGGCCTGGGGGGACGACGTGCCCGACGGCAAGGTGACGGACTTCCGGCGGTCGGTGAAGGCCGGGGAGGACGAGAATGTCGTCTTCTCCTGGATCGAATGGCCCGACAAGGCCACGCGCGACGCCGCCTGGCCGAAGCTGATGGAGGATCCCGACATGCAGCCCGATCCCGGCAACATGCCGTTCGACGGCAAGCGCATGTTCTGGGGCGGCTTCGACGTTCTGCTCGATTCGCAGACCGGAGTCGGCCTCGAGGCCGCTGCCGAGCGCGAATCCGCGTGAGCCGACGCGGCCGAGATTGAATCATCCAATCCGTTCGCCCTGAGCCTGTCGAAGGGCCTTCCTTCTTACTTTCCTGAAGGCATGAAAGAAGGGCTTCGACAGGCTCAGCCCGAACGGGAAGAATAGAGCCCGGCTTATCAACGGTCCGGCCGACGAGGAGCATCCCATGCCCGACAAGATCACGCCCGTCCTCTGGTTCGACCGCAACGGGGAGGAGGCGGCGAACTTCTACGTCTCCCTCCTCCCCGACAGCCGGATCGACCGGGTCACCCGCTCGCCCGCCGACTATCCCAGCGGCAAGGAAGGCGACGTCATCACCGTCGACTTCACGCTCGCCGGCCGGCAATATCAGGTGCTGAACGGCGGTCCCAACTTCAAGTTCAACGAGGCCGTCTCCTTCATGATCCACTGCGAGGACCAGGCCGAGGTCGACCGGCTCTGGGAGGCGCTCAGCGCCGACGGCGGCCAGCCCGTCCAGTGCGGCTGGCTGAAGGACCGTTACGGCCTCTTCTGGCAGATTTGCCCGGAGGAGATGCTGACCATGCTCGCCTCCGACGATCGGCCCGCCGCCCGCCGGGCGTTCGAGGCGATGATGGGGATGGTCAAGCTCGACCTCGCCGAGCTCAGGCGGGCGTTCTACGGGAAATAAGAAAAATTCCCCCCCGCCTTCGCAGGGGGGGAATTTAGAGGATGAAGTCGCTGCTCGTGATCGGGTCGGCCGGGCTGATGACCAGGACGACCTCGAAGTCGGACACTCCGTTGCCGTCGATATCGCCCTGGACCAGCCAGATCGGCCCGCCCAGCGAGATGTTCTCGAACCGGAGCTCGCCGGCGGTGTTGCTGAACGCGGCGCTGCCGATGAAGCTGAACGCCTGGTCCCCGTCGAGCAGGGTGTTGGCGTCGATCCTCGACAGGTCGATCAGGTCGCCGCTGTTGAAGTCCTGGATCCCGTCGCGCTCGGTCGAGTTGGACTCCGCCACCGAATCGTAGCGGAAGACGTCGTTGCCGGCCCCTCCGGTCAGAGTGTCGCCCCTCAATCCGCCCAAGATCAGGTCCGTGCCGGCCCCGCCCGTCAGCACGTCGTTACCCGCGCCGCCGAAGAGACGGAAGTTGCCGTCCGTCTCGTCGGAACCGTTGAAGGCAAGTGATTCCTCGGACTGAAGCGTGCTGCCGTTGATCGTCATCGTCTGGCCGCTGGCGAGCAGGTCACCGTCCCAGGTGATCGAGTAATCAAACTCGGTGCCGCCGCCACGGCCGTAGCGCTCGTCGCTGGCCCCCGAGACGGTCAAATTCTCGATATTGGCGAGGGCGCCGGCATATCCGGCCTGGGTGAAGTCGATCGTGTAATTGCCGCGAAGGAACAGGCCGTCATAGCCGCCGCCGCCATCAACCTTGTCGCCGGCGGCGAAGCGGCCACCCTCGGCGAAGAAGAAGATGTCGTTGCCGGCGCCGCCGGTCAGGTCGTCCTGGCCCCTGCCGCCATAGATGAGGAATTTCGCATCGGTCTCGTCCGAGCCGTCGAACGTGAAATTCTCGCCGGCGAGCAAAGCGGATCCATTGATCCGGGCGAGAACGCCGGCCGCGAAATTGGCGTCGTCGGTGGTGAGGTCGTAATCGTATAAATTGGTCCCCGGATCCCCGAAAGCGGTGTTGGTGCCGGCGAGCATCGAAATGTTCTCGATCTCGGTGATCGAGCCGTCGAGGACCAGGCCGCCGCTATAATTGCCCTGGAGGACGATCGTGTCGGAGCCGGGGCCGCCGTTCACATTGTCCGCCGCGGTCAGCGCCCCGCCGAAATAGAAGATGTCGTTACCCCCGAGGCCGCTCACCGTATCGTCGCCGCCCTGGCTGAGGTCGATCGTGTCCGCCTGCGGAGTGCCGACGAGAGTCTCGGACAGGCTTCGGAAGTCGAACGAGGCGACGGCCGGATCGTGATCGGACAAGGCCGGGTTGTCGTTCGCGCCGGTGCCGAAATCGCTGTAGCCGGTGCTCACGTGGACCACGTCATAGCCCGCGACGCCGCTGAGCATGCTGTTGACGATGACATGGTCGAGCGTCTGGCTGCGGCCGTCGAAGGTGTAGCTGTAGCGCTCCGCCTCGGTCAGCTCGGTGACGGTGAGATTATCGAAGCGGGCGCCGCCGCTCCGGGCGGTGCCGTCCGGCAGGACGTAGCCGGTGACGACCTCCAACGGGCGGTAGAAATAGAAATCGTTATAGTCGCCGCCGCTGACGACGCCTGCGCCCGGCGCGTTCGTCTCGATCAGGTTGAGCATCGTGTAGATGTCGTTCGCCACCGCGTTGCGCTGCGCGAAATCGCTGTTGGCGGGCTGGCCGGCCTCGAGATTCTGGTTGAGCTGCCAGAAGCTGCCCGACCCAGACTTGGCGGGGAGATGGTTCGCGGCGACGAAGACGGTCTGGCCGTGGAAGGTGAACTGGGCGAGCAGCGACTTGCGGGTCCCGGCCCAGTCCGACGTGTTGATCTCGCCTGCGATCATGTCGTCGGAGAAGAGGATCCGGTCGCCGGGGTCGCGAACTCCGTCGCCGATCCGGTCGGTGAACTGGCGCCGCTCGGCGATCGTCGCGTCGGCCGCGAGGTCGCCGAGCTGGACGCGGTTGGTGTCGTAGAGGAAGCCGACCCGGATGTTGCCGCCCGGCTCGCCGCCCTCGGCGCCGTCGACCGGCTCCTGGTCCACCCACTGATAATTTGCGCCCGGCACCGCTGCGTTGAGCGCGTCGACCAGCATCTGCCAGCTCGTCGAAGCATCGGTCGTGCCGCCCGCGGCGCCGTTATTGTCCTGCATCTCCTCGATGATGATGATGTCGGGCGCGTTCATGTTGTTGGCGATGACCCCCGCCAGGGCGGCGAATCGCGCCGCGCCGTCGCCGGGATCGAGATTCTCGACGTTGAAGGTGGCGACGGTGAGGGCGCGGTCGTCGTTGCCGAACGTCGTCGTCTCCTGGGCCGGGACGGTGTCCTGATAGGCGCCCGCGTCGATGTCGGTGACGAACAGCTTGCGGTCGGTGAAGTCGAATTCGACGATTCCGGTGACGTCGCCGAGGCCGTCGCCCATCGACATCTTGTCGAGCAGCCCGGCCGGATAAGGAGTCGCGAAACCGGAGAAATCGAGCTCGATGATGTCGGGATTGACGTCGCCGTCATGGACGTGGCGGCCGCCGTAGATCGTGCCGTCGTCCGTGTCGGCCGTGTCCGGCGGCGAGAGCGGCGGATCGCCGGCCACCGTGTAGCCGCCGCGCGAGTTGATCTGGTCCGCGTCGGCATGGACTCGCGAATAGGCCTGGAAGATCGGGTCTCCGCCCGACGTCGAGACGAAACCGTCGGCGACCACCATGTCGGGGAGGGTGACCATCATCCCCTCGACCGTCTCCCAGAACGACATGCCGTAAAGGGCGGCGTCGAAGGAGTCGCCGGCATCGTCCGAGAAGTCGGTATAATCGGGGGTGACGCCGGTCAGGATCGAGTTCGGGATCGGACGTCCGGCATCGAGCACGAGGATCGGGAGGGGGTTGCCGGAGCTGTTGATCGTCAACCCGGCCATATTGACCAGGACGGTCCGCGGCAGGCTCTGGAAC
>DASQJV010000294.1:0-12137 GCA_035630855.1 Allosphingosinicella sp.
GTCGTCGTCATGGCGTTCGACGAAATCGGCCAGGCCGACACCAAGGAGCGCAAGGTCGAGATTTGCGAGCGCGCCTATAAATTGCTCGTCGCCGAGGGCTTCCCGCCCGAGGACATCATCTTCGATCCCAACATCTTCGCCATCGCCACCGGCATCGAGGAGCATCGCACCTACGCCCTCGACTTCATCGCCGCCTGCCGCGAGATCAAGGCCAAGTGCCCGCACGTCCATATCTCGGGCGGCCTCTCCAACCTCAGCTTCTCCTTCCGAGGCAACGAGCCGGTGCGCCGGGCGATGCACTCGATCTTCCTCTACCACGCCATCCCCGCCGGGCTCGACATGGCGATCGTCAACGCCGGCCAGCTCGACGTCTACGACACGATCGACCCCGAGCTTCGCGAGGCCTGCGAGGACGTCATCCTCGACCGCCGCGACGACGCCACCGAGCGGCTGGTGACCCTGGCCGAGAAGTTCCTCGGCTCCGACCCGGTCCGCGAGAAGGCCGAGGCCGAGTGGCGCGGCTGGGACGTCGGCAAAAGGCTCGAGCACGCCCTCGTGAAGGGCATCGACGCCTATGTCGTCGACGATACCGAGGAGGCGCGCCAGAGCGCCGAGCGGCCGATCCACGTCATCGAAGGCCCGCTGATGGACGGCATGAACGTCGTCGGCGACCTGTTCGGCTCGGGCAAGATGTTCCTCCCCCAGGTCGTCAAGTCGGCGCGGGTGATGAAGAAGGCGGTCGCCCACCTCATCCCCTATATCGAGGCGGAGAAGGAGCGGACCGGAGCCACCGCCGGCAAGGGCCGGATCGTCATGGCCACCGTCAAGGGCGACGTCCACGACATCGGCAAGAACATCGTCGGGGTCGTCCTCCAGTGCAACGGCTTCGAGGTCATAGACCTCGGGGTGATGGTGCCCTGGGCCGACATCCTCAAGGCGGCCGACGAGAACAAGGCCGACATGATCGGCCTCTCCGGCCTGATCACCCCGTCGCTGGACGAGATGGTGACGGTCGCCGCCGAGATGCAGCGCGCCGGGATGACCCTGCCGCTTCTGATCGGCGGCGCCACCACCAGCAAGGTCCATACCGCGATCCGGATCGACCCCGCTTATGAGGGCCCGGTCCTGCACGTCCTCGACGCCAGCCGCGCGGTCGGGGTCGCTTCGTCGCTGGTCTCCGAGACCCAGGCCGAGCCGCTGATCGCCAGGACCGCCGAGGAATATGAGGCGACCCGCCAGACCCGCGCCCGCGCCGGGCACAGCGAGCTTTCGACCCTCGAGGAAGCCCGCGCCAACGCCCTGCCCTACGACCCGGCCGGCAAGCCGCCGCCGCCGCAGCGTCCCGGCCTCCACCAGTTCGGCGAATGGCCGCTCCGCGACCTCCGCGCCTCGATCGACTGGACCCCCTTCTTCCGCGCCTGGGAGCTGGCCGGAAACTATCCCGCCATCCTCTCCGATCCAATCGTCGGCGAAAGCGCGACGAGCCTGTTCAACGACGCCAATGCGATGCTCGACAGGATGATCGCCGAGCATTGGGTGACCCCGCGCGGCACCGTCGGCCTTTGGCGCTGCCGCCGCGAGGGCGACGATGTCCTCGTCCTCGCCGGCAACGACTGGACCCGGCTCCCCTTCCTCCGCCAGCAGGTGAAGAAGCGCGAGGGCCGGCCCAACATGTGCCTCGCCGACTTCATCTCCCCGGACGAGGAGGACTGGATCGGCGGCTTCGCGGTCGGGATCCACGGCCTCGAGCCGCACCTCGCCCGCTTCAAGGCGGAGAATGACGATTATTCGGACATCCTACTCAAGGCGCTCGCCGACCGCCTCGCCGAGGCCTTCGCCGAGACCCTCCACGCCCATGTCCGCAACAGCGTCTGGGGCTATGCCGAGGAGCATCTCACCAACCAGCAGCTGATCCGCGAGACCTATACGGGGATCCGCCCGGCGCCCGGCTACCCGGCCTGCCCGGACCACAGCCTGAAGCCCGTGCTGTTCGACATGCTCGGCGGCGACCCGGCCGGGGTCACCCTCACCGAGAGCATGGCGATGCTCCCCACCTCCGCCGTCTCCGGCTTCTACTTCGCCCACCGCGACAGCCAGTATTTCGGAGTGGCGAGGATCGGCCGCGACCAGCTCGAGGACTATGCCGGGCGGCGCGGGGTGAGCCTGCAGGAAGCGGAAAGGTGGCTTAGGCCGAATTTGGATTAGCAATCCTCCCCATCGCGAGATGGGGAGGGGGACCATGCGAAGCATGGTGGAGGGGTATTGGCGCGGGCTTCTGCCAGCTACCCCTCCATCACCCTTCGGTTGGTCCCCCTCCCCGCGAGCAAAGCTCGCGGGGAGGATAAGGGATGCTATAGCCACCCCCGTGAATCGCCTTCTCCTCGCTCTCCTCCTGCTCCTGTTCTGCGCCTCCCCCGCCCACGCCCAGCTGCCGCCGGGCCAGAAGGCGATGTCGGTTCGCCTCGTCCCGGAGACGGCGAGCCCCGCCGCCGGCTCGAAGGTCGCGCTCGCCCTCGTCATGACCCCTCGCCCGGGCTGGCACGGCTATTGGCAGAATCCCGGCGACGCCGGGGTCGGTACCCGGATCGCCTGGCGGCTTCCGGACGGAGTCTCGGCGGGGGCGATCCGCTTCCCGGTGCCGGAGCGGCTGACCATCCAGGGCCTGATGAACTATGTCTACGAGGGCGAGCATGCCCTCCTCGTCGACCTGGAGCTTCCGCCCGGGCTGGCGCCGGGAATGGCGCTGCCGGTCCGGGGGAAGGTCGATTACCTCGTCTGCACCGACAAGATCTGCGTTCCGGAATCCGCCGAGATCGCCGCGGATCTCACTGTCGGCGGAGCGGCCGTGGCCTCGGCGCCGGGCTTCGACCGCTATCGCCAGGCGCTGCCGAGACCGCTTCCGGAGACCGCCCGGTTCGAGAAGCGCGGCGGGCTGCTTCGGCTCGCCGTCCCGATTCCCGCCGAGGCGACCCTCGACGATCCCTATTTCTACCCGGTCACCGAGGAGGCCCTGGTCTATTCGGCACACCAGGCGGTGTCGCGCCGGGGCGACCTGCTGATCGTCGAGACCCGGGCCGGGGACGGCTCTCCCGCCGCTCTCGAGGGCGTGCTGAAGCTCGCGGCCGGACAGGGGCTTTCGATCCGCGCCCTGCCGGGCGAGGTCGGGCCGGCGGGCGCTCCGGTCGAGACCGCGGCGGTCCGGCAGCCCGGCGGCTGGCGGACCGTCCTCCTCGCCCTCGCCGGAGCCCTGCTCGGCGGGCTTCTGCTCAACGTCATGCCCTGCGTCTTCCCGATCCTCAGCCTCAAGGCGCTCAGCCTCGCCCGAGCCGGCGACGAGCGCTCCGCCCGGCGCGAGGCGCTCGCTTATGCCGCCGGAGCCGTCCTCGCCTGCCTCGCGCTCGGAGCGGTGCTGCTGGCGGTCCGGGCCGGCGGAGCGACGGTCGGCTGGGCGTTCCAGCTCCAGGACCCGCGGGTGATCCTGTTCCTGCTCCTGCTGGTGACGGCGATCGCGCTCAACCTCGCCGGACTGTTCGACCTGCCCTCGATCGGGGGCAGGCTCGCGGGCGGCAGAAGCGGAGCCTTCGGAACGGGGGCGCTCGCCGCCTTCGTCGCCACGCCCTGCACCGGTCCGTTCATGGGCGCGGCGCTCGGAGCGGCGCTGATCCTGCCGGCGGCGGGCGGGCTGGCGGTGTTCGCGGGCCTCGGCCTCGGCCTCGCCCTCCCGTTCCTCCTGCTCGGCTACGTCCCCGCCCTCCGCCGGCGGCTTCCGAAGCCCGGGCCCTGGATGGCTCGTTTCCGCCATATCCTCGCCGTTCCGATGGCCCTGACCGCCCTCGGCCTCGCCTGGATCCTGGAGCGGCAGACCGGCCTCGCCGGCCTCGCGGTCGGGCTGGCCGCGGCCGCCGCGCTCGGCCTGATCCTGTGGTGGGCCGGGCGCCGCCAGGGCTGGCTTTCGCTGGCGCCCGCCGCTCTCGCCGCCGGAGCCGCGGTCGCTCTGCTTCCCGCGCCCTCGGCGCCGGCCGAAGCCCGCTCCAGCGGCGCCCTCGCGGCCGAGCCGTTCAGCGAGGACCGGCTCGCGCAGCTTCGCGGCGAGGGCCGGCCCGTCTTCGTCTATTTCACCGCCGACTGGTGCCTCACCTGCAAGGTCAACGAAGCCGCCGTCCTCGACCAGGACGAGGTCGCCGCCGCGTTCGCGCGGAAGGGCGTGGCGGTGCTGGTCGGCGACTGGACCCGGGGCGACGCGGCGATCGGCCGCTTCCTGGAGAAGCAGGGACGGTCGGGGGTGCCCCTTTATCTGTGGTACGCGCCCGGCGAGCCACCCGAGGTGCTGCCGCAAATTCTGACCGTCGGGAGAATAAAGGCACTCTAAGGGCGTTCCGATCAATGCGGACGCAATTGGGGCGTGGCCCAGGTCACGTCGATCAGGGTTTCGATCCTGACCAACCTTGTTTCGTGCTCCTTTATGGCAGACTCCGCTTTCTCCACATCCCGCTGCAAACGAGCGACATCGGCGTCGAGCTGGATGATGCGCCTAATCCCGGCAACGGTATCACCAATCCAGCTCACTTGCGGCGTTTACGCGTCTTGTCCTGCGGATTTGCGCCAACCCAAGGATCGCGTCGCTCCTTCACGCGGGGCTCGGGCTCGCCCGATGCTTCTTCAGGCTGACCAGGACCAAACAGACGCGCCGCCGCGGCCAGCGCGGGTCGATCCTCGATAATCGAGCGCCTCACCTCCTCCCGATATTCAGGGCTGCGCAGCCTTTCGATCTCCAGCTGTGTCCGTTCGCTGGATTCCGCCATCGCGACCAGATTGTGGTGGATGCGGTCGAGGGCCGCATTGAACTCCGGGAGTAAGGATCGGATTTCCTCCAACCCGGCTATGTCCTCGGCATCGAGCATCGTCGCGGCCTTCCGCGCATATTCGCTCGGGCTGATTCCGAGCGCTGCAGCCTGTTGGGCGATTTGCGCCTTTTCAGCCGGGCTGACGGGCAAAGTAAGGCGGTGCGTTCTCATGGCGCCGAAATATCACGCGCCCACGCGTACCCAAAATCCGGATTATTGCGGCCACACCTTCTTCCCGGCCACCCAGGTCTCGACCACCTTGGTCTCGCGAAGCTGCCTGGGCGTCGGCACGTCGAAGATGTCGCGGTCGACGAGGATGAAGTCGGCCCAGCGGCCTTTCTCGAGGCTTCCGATCCGGTCCTCGGCGAAGCCGGCGTAAGCGGCGCCCCGGGTGAAGGCAGCGAGCGCCTGCTCGAGCGAGACGCGCTGCTCCGGGAGCCAGCCGCCGGGGGGTTGGCCCTCGACGTCCTGGCGGCTGATCGCGGCGGCGAGGCCTGGGAAGGGGTTGGGCGATTCGACCGGGAAGTCGGAGCCGAAGGCGAGCGGAGAGCCGTTGGCGATCATGCTCCGCCAGGCATAGGCGCCGCCGAGCCGCTCGAGCCCCATCCGGGCCTCGGCCATCCGCCAGTCGCTGGTCTCGTGGACCGGCTGCATCGAGGCGACGATGCCGTTGCGGCCGAAGCGGGCGAGGTCGCCGGGAGCGACGATCTGGGCGTGCTCGATCCGCCAGCGGCGGTCGCCCTTGTAGGTGTTGGCGAGCTCCTCGATCGCCCCGAGCACCTGAGCGTTGGCTGCATCGCCGATGGCGTGGACGGCGACCTGGAAGCGGTCCATCGCCGCCCGACTCATGATGTTGAGCAACTGGGTTTCGGTGACGAAGCTGAGGCCGCGCGTCGCCGGGCTGTCCTTGTAGGGCTGCTTCAGCCAGGCGCCGCGCGAGCCGAGCGCTCCGTCGGCGTAGAGCTTGACCCCGACCAGCCGCAGCCGGTCGCCGTAGAGCCAGGGCGTCGGCCGGGTCCCGGCGATGGCGAGGGCGCTCTCGACGCCCGAGCCGTAGCCGATGATCCTGACCCTGAGCCGGCCCTCGTCGCCGGCGCGGCGCATGACCAGCCAGTCGTCGGGGGTGGTGCCCATGTCGGCGGTCGCGGTGAGGCCGTTGGAGAGCATGATCTCCTGGGCCCGGTCGAGCGCCTGGTCGCGGGTGCGCGGAAGCGCCGGCGGGACGACCTTGTCGACGAGCTCGGTCGCCGCGTCGACGAAGATCCCGGACGGCTGGCCTCCGACTTTCTCGATCCGGCCGCCGGCGGGGGATTCGGTTCGGGCGGTGATCCCGGCCTCCTTCATCGCGGCGCTGTTCGCCCATCCGGCATGGCCGTCGACCCGCCCGAGCCAGACCGGGCGGTCCTTCACCGCGGCATCGAGCTCGGCGGCGGTCGGGAATCGCCCGAGGCCCCAGCTCTCCTGGTTCCAGCCGCGGCCGATGATCCAGCGCGGAGTCGGGTTGGCGGCGGCATAGGCCGCGATCCGGGCCTGCGCCTCCTGCAGCGATTTCGTGTCGGAGAGGTCGAGCTGGAGCGCGTTGAGGCCGAGCGCCATGAAGTGGCCGTGGGCGTCGATCAGGCCGGGCAGCAGGGTGCGCCCCTTGCCGTCGAAGCGGTAGCGGGTCCGCTTGGGCTTCTCGCCGCGCTGGTAGATCTCCTCGACCTTGCCGTCGTCGCCTATCGCCATGGCCGCGAAGCGGACCAGCCGGTCGTCGGCGCCGATCGTATAGCCGTTGACGTTCTCGACGAGGACGTCGGCGGTGGCGGCCGAGGTCATGCACAGGACGGCCAGCGCCGCCAGAAGCTTTCTGATCATCCTAGCGGCGATAAGCGTTGTTTCGCGGGGGCGCCAGATGCTCTAACGCGCCGTCATGGCCGACCTCCCAGTCACCCTCGCCGACATCGAGGCCGCCGCGAAGCGCATCGAAGGCGCCGTCGTGCGCACCCCCACCCTGCTCAGCCGGACCCTCTCCGAGGCGACCGGGGCGACGATCTGGGTGAAGTTCGAGAATTTGCAGTTCACCGCCGCCTACAAGGAGCGCGGCGCGCTCAACAAATTGCTGCTGATGGATCCCGCCACCCGTTCGCGCGGAGTGATCGCCTCCTCGGCCGGCAACCACGCCCAGGCGGTCGCCTATCACGGGCGCCGGCTCGGGGTTCCGGTCACCATCGTGATGCCGGTCTCGACCCCCAGCATCAAGGTGAAGCAGACGGAAGGGCATGGCGCCCGGATCGTCCTCCACGGCGAGATGTACGACGAGGCCTATGGCGAGGCGCTCCGGATCGCCCAGTCGGAAGGGCTGACCTTCGTCCATCCCTTCGACGATCCCCAGATCATGGCGGGGCAGGGCACGGTCGCGCTCGAGCTCCTCGCCGACGCTCCGGAGATCGACACGCTGGTCGTTCCGATCGGCGGCGGCGGCCTCATCTCGGGCGTGGCGACCGCGGCCAAGGCGCTCCGCCCCGATCTGACCATCGTCGGGGTCCAGGCCGAGCTCTACCCGAGCATGTACTGCCGGATCAGCGGCGACGACAGGCCGTCGACCGGCGACACGCTGGCCGAGGGAATCGCCGTCAAGAAGCCCGGGCTGCTGACTCCGGCGGTCATCGAGCGGCTGGTCGACGAGATATTGCTGGTCGCCGAGCGCGAGATCGAGACCGCGGTCAGCCTCTACCTCCAGATCGAGAAGACGGTCGCCGAAGGGGCCGGGGCGGCCGGGCTCGCCGCCCTTCTCGCCCACCCGGACCGGTTCCGGGGCCGCAACGTCGGCCTGATCCTCACCGGCGGCAACATCGACACGAGGCTGCTCGCCACCGTCCTGCTGAGAGACCTCGCCCGCTCGGGGCGGATGGCGCGCCTCCGGATCCAGCTCCAGGACCGCCCCGGCGCGCTGCTCGCGGTGATGAAATTGTTCGATCGCCACGGCGCCAACATCATCGAGATCTACCACCAGCGGATCTTCACGACCCTGCCGGCCAAGGACGCCTTCATCGACGTCGAATGCGAGGCCCGCGATGCCGAGCATCTCGAGGCCCTGGTCCGGGCCCTCGAGGAGGCCGGCTTCTACGTCCATCCGGTAGAGATTCGCTGAGCGGCCGTCCCGGGCCGGAACGCAAGAGGGTTAACGCCGTTTTCGAGGCGTCCGGCCCTTTCCAAGCCGATCCCAAAGACGCATAAACCGACTCTCAACCAAAGCCCTTAAGCCCTCGGAGTCCCGTTGAGCGCACCCTTCCGCTTTCCCCGCTTCTTCGTCACCAGTCCGGCGCCCTGCCCGTATCTGGCGGGGAAGACCGAGCGCAAGGTGTTCACGGAGCTTTCCGGGCAGCATGCGCCGGACCTCAACGACGCGCTCGGCCGGATCGGCTTCCGTCGCAGCCAGGCGGTCGCCTACCGGCCCTCCTGCCTCGATTGCTCGGCCTGCGTCTCGGTCCGGGTGGTCGCCGGCGAGTTCCAGCCCAGCGCAAGCCAGCGCCGGATGCTGAAGCGGCACGGCGAGCTCGAGGTCACCGCCTGCAAGCCCTGGGCGACCGAGGAGCAATATGCGCTTCTCCGCCGCTACCTGAAGCGGCGCCACCCGGACGGCGGCATGGTCGGGATGGACGAGAGCGACTTTTCGGACATGATCGAGCAGTCCCCGGTCAAGACCTACGTCATCGAGTATCGCGAGCCGTCGAGCGGCGGCCGGCCGGGCAAGCTGGTCGGCGCCTGCCTCACCGACCAGCAGGCCGACGGCCTGTCGATGATCTACAGCTTCTTCGAGCCCGACGATCCCGCCCGGCCCGGGCTCGGCACCTACATCATCCTCGACCATATCGTCCGGGCGGGCCGGGCCGGGCTGCCCTACGTCTATCTGGGCTATTGGGTCGAAAGCTCTCCGCGCATGGCCTACAAGGCCCGCTTCCGCCCGCTCGAGCGGCTCGGCCCCGGCGGCTGGCACCGCTTCGACCCGGACCAGCGGGAATTGCCGCTTCGCTGATCGTCATTCCGGCGAAAGCCGGAAACCATGGACACAGCCGCCTGAAGTTGCGCTCGTCGTTCCGTGTCCATGGATGCCGGATCAAGTCCGGCATGACGATGTCCTCGCGATGACTGGGAAATGCCAACCACCTGTTAATCGTTTCGCCCTAAATCCGCTGCCATGGGGTGGGGCCTGGAAAGTTTGCGTCGGCTGGTGGATGCCGGCGAGGTGGAGACCGTAAGCGGGCGCATCCTGCTCGAGGAACGGTTCCGGGCGCTGCAGCGCCAGGTCCCGCTTCTCTACGTCGTGATCTTCTCCAACATGGTCGGGCTCTATCTGGCGGCCGGGGGGCGGTTCGAATCGCTGCTCGACTTCCCGCTTCTGGTCGGCGCCCTGATCGTCATCCGGGTCGCCCACTGGCTCAGGGTCCGCAACCGGACCCTTGCTCCGGAACGGATCCTCAACGAGCTGCGCAAGATGCTCCTCTTCGCGGTCGTGTTCAGCGTCGCCTTCTGCGCCTGGTCGTTCAGCCTGATGGCGACCCGCCCCTCCACCGACCATGATTTCATCATCCTCTTCGCCAGCCTCGCGGCGATCGGATGCGCCTACGGCGTCAGCCGCTATCCGGCGGCGGCCTGCACGCCGCTGCTGCTGCTCGGAATACCCTTGTCCGGGCGGCTCATCTTCACCTCGGACGCCGCCCATGTCGCCATGGGGGTGGGCCTGTTCTCGATCATCCTCGTCCTTCTGCGCCAGCTCGGCCTTCACGACGAAGGCTTTCGCGAGCTGGTCGAATCACGAACCGCGGTCACGCTCGAGCGCGAGCGGGCGCAGCGCGCCGAGCGGCTCGCCAAGGCCGAAAAGGCCAAGGCCCGGCTGATCGCCGACACCGACCCGCTGACCGGCCTCGCCAACCGCCGCGCCTTCCTTCGCGCGCTCGGCCGGCGCGCCGCCGCGCTCATCCGGTCGCCCAAGGGCTTCGCCCTCGCCATGGTCGACCTCGACGGCTTCAAGCCGATCAACGACACGTTCGGCCACGCCGCCGGAGACCGGGTGCTGGAGGGCATCGGCAGCCGCCTCGCCCGCGCCGCCGGCGACGGCGCCCTGATCGCCCGGACCGGCGGCGACGAATTCGCCCTCCTGCTGCCGCGGGTGCGCTCGATGACCGGAGCGGACAGCGCTGGAGCCGCGATCTGCGCGGCGCTCCAGGAGCCGTTCCTGGTCGACGGCCGCGAATTCCGGGTCTCGGGCTGCTGCGGGCTCACCCTCCTCCAGCCGGGCGACTGCGAGGTCGAGGAAGCGTTGATCCGCGCCGACACCGCCCTCTACCGGGCCAAGGAAAGCGGCCGTTCGGGGGTCGCCGTCTTCACTCCGGAGATGCACGAGATCCACCGCCGACGGATCCTCGTCGAGCAGGCGCTCCGCCTGCCAGCGACTCTGGACCGGATCGGCCTCGTCTTCCAGCCGATCACCGATCTCGCCACCGGCGAGCTCAAGGCGATCGAGGCGCTGGCGCGCTGGCACGACGACACGCTCGGCCGGATCCCGCCCGACCAGTTCATCCCGATCGCCGAGCAGATCAACGTCATCGAGCATATCAGCGACAAGCTGCTCGCCGAGGCGGCGGCACAGGCGGCCCGCTGGGCGACGGCGGTCCGGCTGTCGTTCAACGTCAGCGCGGTCCAGCTCTGCACCGCGGGCTCCGCCCATCGCCTCCTCGCCGTTCTCGACCGGGCTCGGCTCGATCCCGCGCGGCTCCAGGTCGAGGTCACCGAGACCGCCCTGCTCGCCGATTTCGAGGTCGCCCGCGAGAATCTCCAGGCGCTCCGCGGCGCCGGCGCGCGGATCGTCCTCGACGATTTCGGCGCCGGCCACGCCTCCATCTCCTATCTTCGGGAGATGCAGTTCGACGGGGTCAAGCTCGACGGCGCCCTGATCGACACGATCGGCGAATCGCTTCGCAGCCGCCGCCTTCTGAAGGGCGTGCTCGACCTGTGCGAGGCGCTCGGACTGCCTTCGGTGGCCGAGCATATCGAGACCGAGGAGCAGCTCCGCCTGCTTCGCGAGCTCGGCTGCAAGGAGGGCCAGGGCTTCCTGCTCTCGCCTCCCCTCCACGCCGAAGCCGCCGCGGCGCTCGCCGCTCCGAAGCTCGCCGTCATCGGAGGAAGGGCGGCAGCGTGACTAAACTCCTCCCCCGGATTTCCGGGGGAGGGGGACCATGCGAAGCATGGTGGAGGGGCCTTGCCGAGTTCGAAGAACCCCTCCACCGCCCTTCGGGCGGTCCCCCTCCCCGGCAAAGGCCGGGGAGGAATTTAATCCGTCATCCACGGCGGGTTGGGGATCTGCGCGGTAGCCTCGTGGAGTAGCACCGCCCAGCGCAGCGACAGATCGTTGAAATAGGAATCGTCCGCGTCGATCCGGCGGGTCAGGATCGGCCGCTCGGGATCGGCCGGCATGATCGCGAGGTCGAGCGGCCGGGCCACCCCGAGGTTCGAGCGCATCGCGCTGTCGAACGAGAGCAGGGCGACCTTCACCGCTTCGTCGAGCGGAGTCGCGTAGCGCACTCCGCGGTCGAGGATCGGCTTGCCGTATTTGGTCTCGCCGATCTGGAGGAAGGGCGATTCGGGCGAGCAATGGATGAAGTTGCCGGCCGAATAGACGAGGTAGAGCGAGGGCGGCTCGCTTCCGATCCGGCCTCCGAGGAGAAGCGACACCGAGCTCGAGATATTGGCCTCGGCGAGCACCGACCCGACGCTCCGGTTGACGCTCTGAACCGCCTCTCCGACCAGCTCGGCGACCCGGAACATGGACGGCGCCGTCGCCACGGTCAGGGCCGTCTCGTCGCCGACCGGCGCCGGAAGCGCGTCGGTGAGCTGGCCGATCACCGACTGGGACATGGAGAGGCTTCCGGAAGTGCACAGGTAGATCTGCCGGTCCGCCCGGTCGGCGAGGCAGTGCAGCTTTCGGTAGGAGGAGAAATTGTCGACCCCGGCATTGGTCCGGGTGTCGGCGATCATCACCAGCCCCGCCTCGAGCAACAGGCCAACGCAATAGGTCACTCCGTCGTCCCGCCGTCCCAATGGTCGTCGTCGTGGTCGCGCTCGGCATCCTCCTTGGTCTTGTGGACTACTCCGTCGCGATGCTCGGGCGGGCCGTAGAGCGTGTAGAGCCTGAGCGGCGCATCGCCGTCGTTGACGACGTTGTGGCGGGCGCCGGCCGGGACGATCACCGCGAAATCGTCCTCCACGCGGTTGGGCGCGCCGTCGATATAGACGGTTCCGCGGCCCTCCTCG
>DASQJV010000295.1:0-7811 GCA_035630855.1 Allosphingosinicella sp.
GGCCGAGCTCGTGCGCTGTCACATAGGTGACGTAGTCGATTTCCTCCTTGTCGCGCGTGTCGGCGGTGAATCCGATCGACTCCGAATAGGGCATGGTGTTGGCGAAGGCCTGGGCGAAGGTCTCGTAGCCCGGGAACTCGATGATCCGCGCCTGGTCGAACTGATAGGGACCGAAATTGGCCTGGTAATAGTCCATGGACACGGCCAGCGCGTTCAGCATCCGGTCGACGTTCCAGGCGTGATCGGGGTGGTAGTAGACCGCGAGGTCGACCCCGCGATGGTTGCGGTGCTTCTCCGCGTAGCGCGCCGACTGGATCGAGAAGAAGGTGAGGATCGGCGCGTCGGAGACGAAGCGGGCGGTGCGGCGGCCGCCGGCGACCGTATCCGACACCTTCTTGCCGGGCGCGATCGGGGTCTGGTCGGCCTCGGTCGAGACGGTGATGTCCGCGGTCGACCAGCCGCCTCCGAAATAGCTCCGCCGCGTGGCCGCCAGATCCTCGAGCTTCGGCGGCCGCTGGTCGGCCGGAAGGCCGTATTTGCGGCGCTTGGAACGCTCTTGGAGAAGCCCCATCCGGTTCATGCCGATGGCCGGGGCGATCTCCATGTTGTTGAGGAAGGTGCCGTTGCGGACCAGCCTCGTGTCGTTGCCGGAGTTGCGGAAGCCGCGCTGCCAGCGCCGCGCCTTGAAGCTCAGCGTCCGGGTCTCGCCGGGCTGCATCGGCGCATCCAAAGCGTAGATCCGGTAGCCGTAATCCTTGTCCTCGAACTTCAGCTTCGCCCCGGGGAAGCTGAAGCCGAGCAGTTCGAGATCGCTGGCCGGCAGGCGCACGTGGACGTCGGTTATCGGCCTCTGCGAGAGGTTGGAGATGACGTAGCTGCCCTCGATCAGAGCCCGTGTCTCGCTGGGGTAGAGCGCGACGTTGAGGACCGCCTTCGAGATGGTCGGGTGGTCGAGCGCCGCATATTTGAGAAACCTCTTCTCATATTCGGCGGCGAACTCGTCCCGGGCGCTGCTCGTCCGGTATTCGTTGAGGACGTTGGTGTTGTACCAGGCGTAGGCGCCGGTCGCGACGAACAGCGCCAGGGCGGCGCCGGCGATGATCCCGGGCGCTCCGGCGAGCCGTCTCGGAGCGCGCCTGAGCCTCGGCTTCAGCCTCGTCTCGGTGCCGCGCCGCCAGAGCAGATGCGAGAGGACCAGGAGGATGATTGCGAAGGCCGCCCAGTAGAGCCTGAACCACCAGGCGCCGACCTCGAAGCCGCCGCTTCCGTTCATGTCCGAGAAGGGCACGTCGGGCGCGCTGCCATATTGGTAGAGGTTGTGCTCGAAGCCCATCGTGGTGAGGACGATGGTGGTGACGATGTAGACCACCATCACCGCCCAGCCGATATATTTGTTGGGGCTGAGCGACTGGACGAACACCGCGAGCACGGCGGTCAGCACCAGCCCGAAGCCGTTCGGGAGCACGTACCAGAGCAGATATTTGCCGAGCTCGATGTCGGTATGGCCCTTGACCAGCTGGACGAGGATGGCGGCCACCACCCCGAAGAGGAGGCTGAGGAAGAGGACCAGCGCCACCGCCAGTGTCTTGGGGACGACATAGGCCCAGTTGGGCAAAGGCGTCGCGTCGATGATCTCGTGCATCCGCCGGTCGCGCTCGCGCCAGACCAGCTCGCCGGCGTAATAGACGGCGATGATCAGCGGGAAGAGGGTGAAGGCGCCGGTCAGGATCGGGATCACCGCCCGGGTCACCGGAAGCGTCGGAGTTCCGAACATCTCGCCGCTGAACCACAAATTGGCGAAGGTGTTGATCATCCCCAGGGCGACGAGGACGGCGAAGGCGGGGCTCTTGAACACCTGCCTCATCTCGAAGCGGGTGCGTGCTCCGAGCTGGGCCCAGGCGGCCGAGCCGCCCGCCTCGGGCAGCGGCGCGCCCGGCGCCGACGCGGCGACGAAGGGGGCTTCGGGGGCCTCTTTCTTCTTTTTCTTCGACGCCCCCGCCTCGGCGAAGCGGTAGCGGACGACGGCGAAGGTCAGGAAGAGCGAGGCGATTCCGAGCCACAGCAGCCGGTTGAGGAGGATCGCGCCTTCGAGCGGAGGGAGGCCGGTGTTGCGCTCGGCCGCGGTCCAGTAGCGGGTCGCGTTGCCGAAGGCGGGCATTCCGAACGGCTCGATGATCGCGATCGTCTCGCGCAGATCGGGCCTGGCCTGGGCGATTCCGGTCAGGATCAGCCAGGCGAGGAAGAACATGATGACGGCGACATAGGTCCACATCATCGACCGGGTCATCGTCGCGGCCGCGAAGAAGATCGCTCCGCTGACGATGAGATTGGGGATTCCGAAGACGAGGAGGCCGTAGGCGTAATAAGCGAGCCGGTTCGGGCCGAGAGTCTCGGAGTCGACCCACCACATGAGCGATCCGATCCACAGCCCGAGCGGAACGAACAGGAAGGCGAGGGCCGCCGCGGCGATCGCCCCGGCGAAGCGCCCGCCCAGATATTGCAGGCGGGTGATCGGGGTCGAGCGGACGATCGGCCCGAAGCCGGTATCGTCGTCGCGGACGACGACGTTGGCGACGAAGGCGGTGGTCACGAACATGAAGAACAGGCCGAGGATCGCCTGGACCTGGGTCAGCGCGACCGGGCTGTTCTTGTGGATGTTGCCGCCGGAGCCGATCTGGACCGATTCCGAGGCCATCGCCCCAAAGGTCATCAGGAAGAACAGGACCGCCGCGACCCAGAAGACGGGGTTCTTGATCTGGTAGCGAAGCTCGAAGTGCGCGATCTTGAGGAACATGCCTTGCTCCTCAGGCGGCGCGGCGGGACTGGGCGAGGGTCGAGAAATAGACGTCCTCGAGCCCGCCTTCGACCGAGGCGAAGCCGTCGCCCGGGTCGGAATCGGCGAGGACGTGGATGACCGTCCGGCCGGCGAACAGGCGGGTCGAGATCAGCTCGTATTTCTCGCGATAGCGCTCGAGTTCGCCGCGCTCGATCACCTTCATCCAGATCCTTCCCTTGGTCGCCTGGATGAGGTCGAGCGGAGCGCCCTCGAGCTGGATCCGGCCGTTGGCGAGCACCGCCATCCGCGGGCAGAGGTCGGAAACGTCCTCGACGATGTGGGTCGAAAGGATGACGACGACATTCTCGCCGATCTCGGCGAGCAGGTTGAGGAAGCGGTTGCGCTCCTCGGGGTCGAGTCCGGCGGTCGGCTCGTCGACGATGATCAGATCGGGATTGCCGATCAGCGCCTGGGCGATCCCGAAACGCTGGCGCATTCCGCCGGAGAAGCCGGCCAGGGCCTTCTTGCGAACACCCCAGAGATTGACCTGGTGGAGGAGGCTCTCGACCGTCTGCTTTCGCGCCGAGGCCGAGGCGATGCCCTTCAGCACCGCCATATGGTCGAGCATCTCATAGGCGGAGACCCTCGGATAGACCCCGAAATCCTGCGGCAGATAGCCCAGCGTCCGGCGGAGCTTCTCGGGCTCGGCGATGACGTCGATGTCGCCGAAGCGGATGCTGCCCTCGGTCGGGGTCTGCAGCGTGGCGACGTTGCGCATCAGGGTCGACTTGCCGGCGCCGTTCGGGCCGAGCAGCCCATACATCCCGCGCGGGACCGAAAGGGTGACGTGATCGAGAGCGCGCGTGCCATTGGGATAGACGTGGCTGACGTCGGCGAGTTCAAGCATTTGAAGGAGTTCCCCAACCCAGGTTTTCGGGCACGGTCTGCCAGAGCGTCTTAGGGGTGTAAAGCAGGTCCGCTTGCCCCGTCTTGCGAATCCCGGCCGGCAGGTTCAGGGGCCAAGGCCATGAAAAAGCTCGCCCTGCTCCTTCCCGCCTTCCTCCTCTCCGTCGCCCCCGCCGCCGCCGCGACGCCTCAGGAGATCGCCGATTCGGTCGACCAGGAGCGCCTCCGCGCCGTCGTCGAGAAGCTGGTCTCCTTCGGCACCCGCCATACCCTGTCCTCGCAGACCGATCCGAAGCGCGGCATCGGCGCTGCGCTGCGATGGACCGAGGCCGAGTTCGGCCGCTACTCCCGCGCCTGCGGCAATTGCCTCAGGATCGAGAAGCCGTCGGACGTGGTGACCGGGCGGCGGGTGCCCAATCCGACCCGGGTCACCAACGTCATCGCCATCCAGCGCGGAAGCGTCGATCCCAACCGGGTGGTGATCATCTCCGGCCATATCGACAGCCGGGTCACCGATCCGATGAACGCCACCTCGGACGCGCCCGGCGCCAATGACGACGGCTCCGGGACGGCGGCCGTCATCGAAGCGGCGCGGGTGCTGTCCAGGCACAAATTCCCCTACACCATCGTCTATGCTCCGCTGACCGGCGAGGAGCAGGGCCTCCTCGGCGGCAAGATCCTCGCCGATTACGTCAAGGCCCAGGGCTGGGAGGTGATCGCCCAGCTCAACAACGACATCGTCGGCAACAGCTGCAGCTCGGACGGGATTTGCGACGACGCCCATGTCCGGGTCTTCTCGGAAGGCCTGCGCTGGCAGGGGGGCGACGCGCTGCGGCCGCTGGTGCGCAGCCAGGGCGGCGAGAACGATTCGCCCTCGCGCAACATCTCGCGCTGGCTCGACGGCCTCGCCGACGACCTCAGCCTCGGCCTCGACGTCCGCCAGATCTGGCGCAACGACCGCTTCGGCCGAGGGGGCGACCATACCGAGATGCTCAACGCCGGCTATCCGGCGGTCCGGATCACCGTCGCTATCGAGAATTACAACTGGCAGCACCAGGATCTGAGGGTCGAGAACGGCATCCAGTACGGCGACACGATCGACAAGATGGACTTTCCCTATCTGACCAAGGTCGTGAAGCTGAACGTCGCGGCGCTCGCGGCGCTGGCCAGCGCGCCGCAGCCGCCGGCGCCGACGGTTGAGGGCGGAGTGTCGACCGACACCACCCTGACCTGGCAGCCGGTGAAGGGGGCCGATGCCTACGTCATCCGCTGGCGGCCCACCGACTCGGCCAATTGGACGAACGGCCTGCGCGTGCCGGGGACGGTCTCGAAGCACGTCCTGAAGAGCGTCCGGGTCGACGACTTCGTGTTCGGAATCTCCTCGGTCTCGAAGGACGGCTATGAGAGCCCGGTCGCTTCCGCGGTGCCGGGCGGCGCATTCCGGCCCTATGCGCCGCCTCCGCCGGCGACGCAGTGAGAGCCGCTCGTCATGCCGGACTTGATCCGGCATCCATGAACACGGAAGTCGCAGCATATTCGCCGGCGCCGGTGTTCATGGATTCCGGCCTTCGCCGGAATGACGGTTGGTCATGGACCCCGGATCAAGTCCGGGGTGACGGTGTTGGGGCTTAGATGGCGAAACGACCCACCCGCGCCGGCCTGCCGACCCGCCAGCAGATCCTCGACTTCATCGCCTCGAGCGACGCTCCCGCCGGCAAGCGCGAGATCGCCCGCGCCTTCGGACTGTCCGGGCACGACAAGATCGCCCTGAAGGCCCTGCTCCACGACATGGCGGACGAGGGCCTGATCGACTCCTCGCCCGGCCGCGCCTTCCACCAGGCCGGCGGAGTTCCCAAGGTGACGGTGCTCCGGATCGCCGACGTCGACGAGAGCGGCACCGCCTGGGCCGTCCCCGAACGCTGGGAGGCCGACCTGCCCGAGCCTCGCCTCCGGGTGCTCGAGCGCAAGGGGAGGGGCTCGGCCCTCGGAGTCGGCGACCGCCTGCTCGCCCGGACCGAGCAGCGCGGCAACGGCTGGGCCGCCCACCCGATGAAGAAGCTCGCCAAGGGCAGCGAGCTGGTCCTCGGCGTCGTCCATCAGGAAGCGCAGGGCTATTGGCTCCGTCCGGTCGAGAAGAAGGAGAGGCGCGAGCTTCCGATCTCGGAGATCGGCAAGGCCCAGGCCGGCGACCTCGTCCTCGCCGAGAAGGTCGGTCGGCCGCCGCGCCTCACCGCCCGGGTGTCCGAGATCCTCGGCGACCCGTTCGCCCCGCGAAGCTTCAGCCTGATCGCCATCCACAAGCACGGGATCCCGCACGAATTTCCGGATTCGGTGCTTGAGGAGGCGGAGCGGGTGGCGAAGCAGCCGCTGGGTCCAGGCCAGGCCGCTCGCCCTGAGCCTGTCGAAGGGCTTTCCTCCTCTTCAACCGACGCCGGAGGGAAGGGGAGGGCTTCGACAAGCTCAGCCCGAACGGATTTCAAGGGTCGCGAGGACCTCACCCATATCCCGATCGTCGCCATCGACCCCGCCGACGCGCGCGACCATGACGACGCCGTCTGGGCGGCCGCCGACGACGATCCCGCCAATCCGGGCGGCTGGAAGGCGATCGTCGCCATCGCCGACGTCAGCTTCTACGTCCGCTCCGGCTCGGCGCTCGACAAGGAGGCGAGGAAGCGCGGCAACAGCGTCTATTTCCCCGACCGGGTCGTGCCGATGCTGCCGGAGACTCTGAGCGCCGACATCTGCTCGCTGAAGGAAGGCGAGGACCGCGCCGCCCTGGTCTGCCATCTCCAGGTGTCGAAGCAGGGCCAGCTCAAAAGCTGGCGCTTCAGTCGGGCCCGCGTCCGAATCGCCGCCAACATCGCCTATGAAGACGCCCAGGCCGCGATCGACGCGCTGGACGGTCCTGTAAATTCCGTTCGGCCTGAGCCTGACGAAGGCCTTGCTTCCTCGTCCGCCACGCAGGTTGAAGGAGAGGGCTTCGACAGGCTCAGCCCGAACGCAGATGCGTACGACGAGCCCGTCGAGCTCTTTTCCTCTCCCTGCTCGATGCCGGAGATCGAGTCCGAGGCGCCGCCGGTGCCCGCGGCCCTGGTCGAATCGACCCTGAAGTCGCTCTGGGCCTGCTGGCGGGCGCTCTACGCCGCCCGCGCCAAGCGGGCGCCGCTCGACCTCGACCTTCCCGAGCGGCGGGTGGTGCTCGACGAGAAAGGGCGGATCCTGTCGGTGGCGCCGCGCGAGCGGCTCGACGCGCACAAATTGATCGAGGATTATATGATCGCCGCCAACGTCGCCGCCGCCAAGGCGCTGGAGGCGAAGAAGGCGCCGGTCATGTACCGCGACCACGAGCCTCCCGGCCGCGAGAAGCTGGTCGCGCTCAGGGATTATCTGAAGACGTTCGGAGTCGAGTTCGCGCTCGGCCAGGTCGTCCGCCCGGCCACCTTCAACCACATCATCGACCGGATCGGCGAGGCCGATTTCCGGCCCCAGGTGATGGAGCAGATCCTCCGGACCCAGACCCAGGCTTATTACTCCCCCGACAACAAGGGCCATTTCGGCCTGGCGCTCGGCTCCTACGCCCACTTCACCAGCCCGATCCGCCGCTATGCCGACCTCGTCGTCCACCGAGCCCTCGTCCGCGCCTGGGGGCTTGGCGAAGGCGGGCTCACCGATCAGGAGGCCGAGGCGATGGAGGTGACCGGCGAGCTCATCTCGCAGCTCGAGCGGCGGGCGATGGAAGCGGAGCGCGAGACCCTCGACCGCTACGTCGCCGCCTACCTCTCCGAGCGGGTCGGCGACCTCGTCGACTGCCGGATCACCGGGGTCCAGCCGTTCGGCTTCTTCGCCACCGTCGAGGGGCTTGGCGGCGACGGCCTCGTCCCGGTCTCGACGCTGGGCAGCGAATATTTCCGCTACGACGAGGCGGCGCGCGCGCTCGAAGGTGAGCACAGCGGCACGCGCTACGCCGTCGGCCAGCGGCTCCAGCTCAGGCTGGTCGAGGCCAATCCGGTGTCGGGCGGGCTCAGGTTCGAGCTTCCCGAGGCGGGCTATGCCGCCGCCGCGCCGCGCCGCGGACCGCGCCGCGACGGCCGCCGCGGGGAGGAGGACCGGCCGCGCCCCCAGGGCCGCC
>DASQJV010000296.1:0-4712 GCA_035630855.1 Allosphingosinicella sp.
TAACCCCCAGACCGCGTTGTCACTCCCAATTGCGAGGATCACCAGAATCGGCGTGGTGGGCGCGGTAGGGATTGAACCTACGACCCCACCCGTGTGAAGGGTGTGCTCTACCACTGAGCTACGCGCCCACGCCGTTGCGGAAGGGGCCCCTTAGTAACGCTCGGGCGGGCTGTCCAGAGCGCCTCAGCGCCCGACGCTGTCCTTCAGCACCTTGCCCGCCTTGAACTTGGGCTGGGTCGATTCCTTGATCTGCATCGGCTCGCCGGTGCGGGGGTTGCGGCCCGTGGAGGCCTTGCGCTTGGAGCAGGAGAAGGTGCCGAAGCCGACCAGCCTGACCTCGTCGCCGCGCTTCAGGGCGTTCTGGATCGTGTCGAAGACGCCCTCCACGGCGCGGGTCGCGTCGCCGCGGCTGAGACCGGTCGCGTCGGCCACCGCCCCGATAAGCTCCTGCTTGTTCATCTCTCCCGAACCCCCTTTTTTCCGATTGAGTCGCAGTTGGCGCTTCCCCCCATCTAACGGCAGGAGCGGAAGAGGAGTCAAAAGGAAAGCGCGACTTTTCGAGGGAAAATCGCGCCGTCTTGATCGAAATTGGTTGGTGCGTTGCACAAATATCCTCCCCATTGCGAAGCAATGGGGAGGGGGACCATGCGAAGCATGGTGGAGGGGTAACCAACGCGGCCTGCGCTTATACCCCTCCACCACCCTCCGGGTGGTCCCCCTCCCCATCTCGCGTTGGGGAGGAAAATCAGTGCCTTATCGAGGCTCCCGCGACATCGTCCGGCGCCGCCGCCAGCTCGGGCGTGGGAACCGCGGCGAGGTCGTCGGCCTCGGTCCAGTCGATCGGAGCGACCGGAGTCGCCAGCGCGTGGCTGAGCACCTCGTCGACATGGCTCACCGGAACGATCTCGAGCCCGCCGGTGATCGTCGCCGGTATCTCGACCAGGTCCTTCTCGTTCTCGGCCGGGATCAGAACCTTCTTGATCCCGCCGCGAAGCGCCGCGAGCAGCTTTTCCTTGAGGCCGCCGATCGGAAGCACTCGGCCGCGCAACGTGACCTCGCCGGTCATCGCGACGTCGCGGCGGACGGGGATGCCGGTCAGGGTGGAGATGATCGCCGTCACCATCCCGACTCCGGCCGAAGGGCCGTCCTTCGGGGTCGCGCCCTCGGGCAGGTGGACGTGGATGTCCTTGCGCGACAGCAGGGTCGGCTTGACCCCGTAGCTGGGGCTCCTCGCCTTGACGAAGGAGAAAGCCGCCTGGATCGACTCCTGCATCACGTCGCCGAGCTTCCCGGTCCACTTGATCTGCCCCTTGCCGGGCACGGTCACGGCCTCGATGGTCAGAAGCTCGCCGCCGACCTCGGTCCAGGCGAGGCCGGTGACGGCGCCGATCTGGTCCTCCTCCTCGCCCATGCCGTGGCGGAAGCGGCGGACGCCCGAATAGTCGCCGATCGTCTCGGCGGTGAGCTCGACCTTCTCAGCCTTGCCCTCGAGGATCCGGCGGAGCGCCTTCCTCGCCACCTTGGCGATCTCGCGCTCGAGCGTTCGCACCCCCGCCTCGCGGGTGTAATGCTGGATCAGGCTGCGTAGCCCGTCCTCGGCGAAGGTCAGCTCGCCTTCCTTCAGCCCGTGCGACTCGATCTGCTTGGGGATGAGGTGGCGGACCGCGATCTCGACCTTCTCGTCCTCGGTATAGCCTTCGAGACGGATGATCTCCATCCGGTCGAGCAGGGGCTGGGGCATGTCCATCGTGTTCGCCGTGGTCACGAACATGACATCGCTGAGGTCGTAATCGATCTCCAGATAATGATCCTGGAACTTCGAATTCTGCTCCGGGTCGAGCACCTCGAGCAGGGCCGAGGCGGGATCGCCGCGGAAATCCTGGCCGAGCTTGTCGATCTCGTCGAGCAGGAAGAGCGGGTTGGAGGTGCCGGCCTTCCGGAGGTTGGAGACGACCTTGCCCGGCAGCGAGCCGATATAGGTTCGGCGATGGCCGCGGATCTCCGCCTCGTCGCGGACTCCGCCGAGCGACTGGCGGACGAACTCGCGGCCCGTCGCGCGGGCGATCGATCGGCCGAGCGAGGTCTTGCCGACTCCGGGGGGGCCGACCAGGCACAGGATCGGGCCCTTGAGCTTGTTGGTCCGGGCCTGGACGGCGAGATATTCGACGATCCGGTCCTTGACCTTCTCGAGCCCGTAATGGTCCTCGTCGAGGATCGCCTGGGCCTCGGCTATGTCCTTCTTGACCTTGGACTTCTTGCCCCAGGGCAGGCCGAGCAGGACGTCGAGATAGTTGCGCGAGACCGTCGCCTCGGCCGACATCGGCGCCATCGCCTTCAATTTCTTCAGCTCCTGGGTCGCCTTGGCCCGGGCCTCCTTGGAGAGCTTGGTCTTGGCGATCTTGCGGGTCAGCTCGGCGAGCTCGTCGCCCTCCCCTTCCTCGCCTTCGTTGCCGAGCTCGCGCTGGATCGCCTTCAGCTGCTCGTTGAGATAATATTCGCGCTGGGTCTTCTCCATCTGCCGCTTGACCCGGCTCCGGATCCTTTTCTCGACCTGGAGCACCCCGAGCTCGCCCTCCATGAAGGCGAAGACCATCTCCAGGCGGCGCACCGGAGCCAGCTCGGCGAGCAGGGCCTGCTTGTCCGAGACCTTGATGTTGATGTTGGCGGCGACCGAGTCGGCGAGCTTCGAGGCTTCGCCGATCTGGGCCAGCTGAACCGCCGTCTCGGCCGGCAGCTTGCGGTTGAGCTTGGAATAATTCTCGAACTGCTCGACGACCGACCGCATCAGCGCCGCGACCTCGGCGCCTTCCGGCTCGTCGACCTCGATCGGCTCGACCTCGGCGACGAGATGCTGGTCCTCCATGACCATCGCGACGAGGGTGGCGCGCTGCTGGCCCTCGACCAGGACCCGCACCGTCCCGTCCGGGAGCTTCAGGAGCTGGAGCACGGTCGCGACCACGCCCATGTCGTAAAGGGCGTCGCGGTCGGGATCGTCCTCCGCCGGATCGAGCTGGGAGACGAGAAAGATCTGCTTGTCCGCCGCCATCGCGCTCTCCAGCGCGGCGACCGATTTGTCGCGGCCGACGAACAGCGGCACGATCATCTGCGGGAAGACAACGATATCGCGCAGCGGCAGGACGGGATAGGATTGGGTCACGACAAACTCCACGAGCGGGCCGTTACGGCCTTCTTGCAGCCTATATGGGGAGCGCACCCGCGTCATCAATGAGAATGGCGGCCGGGCGCGTCTGGGCCACCGGTCGGACCGGAGCCGGCGGTCGATTGCACCTTTTCCGGCCCCGTCCGATATGGCAGACCTACCAAAGGGTTAGCGCTGCGACAATTGAAACACTCGCTCCGCAGCCCCGGCATGAAGCCGCAACAGGGAGGGATTAGCGCCCGTTGGACAAGCTGATCAGGCCCATCCGGAGTCAAGTTATGCGTCGGTCTATGTTCGCGTTCGTCCCGCTTCTCCTGCTGTCGGTGCAGCCGCCCGTCTACGCCAAGGAGCGCAAGTCCGATTCGGCCGGGCAGGGCTGCACCCCCAAGAAAAAGAAGAGCGGCGGAATGTTCGGCGCCATCGCTGGCGGGATCGCCGGCACCGCGCTGGGCGGCTGGGGCGGCGCCCCCGGAGCCCTGATCGCCGCCGGAGTTCCGGTCGCCTCGCTACTCACCGACGCCATCATCGCCAAGCTCGACTGCAAGGAGCAGGTCCAGGCCGCGACCGCGACCGACAATGCGGTTCGCGGCGGGGTCGGCACGACCTCGACCTGGGAGAGCGACACCCGGCCGGGCGTGAAGGGCTCGTCGACGGTCCGCGACCAGCGCGCTTCCGCCGACGGCGGCAGCTGCATGCTGATCACCGACGTCGTCATCGTCGACGGCGAGGAGACGACGGTCGACAAGAAGATGTGCCGCAAGCCCGGCGGCGGCAATTACGTGCTCGCGGCCTGAGGCGATGCGGGGGGCAAAGACCTGGCTCGCCCTGGCGGCGCTGCTCTCGTCGACGGCGGCGCAGTCGGCGCCCGATCCGGCCAATCCGACCTGCCCGAAGGAGCTCAACGTCTCCGCTCACAAGACCATGCAGCTCACCCTCAAGGAGGAGGATGGGCTGCGCATCCTGCTCGCCGAAGGCGCCATCGACTCGGGCCTTCCAGCCCGGCTCCAGGCGGCGCTCAAGAAATACGAGCCGATCGACCAGATCTGGCTCCGATCGCCCGGAGGCGACGCCCGCGCGGGAACGGAGGCCGGCAAGCTGATCCGCCAGTCGCTCGCCTTCACCCGGATCCCCGAAGGCTGGGCCTGCTTTTCCGCCTGCAACTTCGTCTTCATGGGCGGCCGCGGCCGGATGATCGACCCCGGCGGGCTGTTCGTGGTCCACATGTTCACGCACACCAGCGATCGCGGCGCGATCGAGGCGGAGGTGCTTCGAGGCACTGAGAGCACCGTCGGCCTGATCGGCGACATCGAGCAGGATTCGGCCCTGCTCGCCAGCGAGGACAATGATTTCCTGATCCGCATGGGCGTGTCGCGCAAGCTCCTGACCGACGTCATGTACCGCCAGAAGGCGGTCAAGGAGCAGGGCAGCGACGGCTCGACCCGCCGCTGCCTCACCCAGGAAGAGGTGTTCCAGTATAAGGTGGCGAACGTCCGGCCGGACGCGGGCTAAGCCGTCATCCCGGACTTGATCCGGGATCCACCTTCTTCAATCT
>DASQJV010000297.1:0-2755 GCA_035630855.1 Allosphingosinicella sp.
TCGCCGGTCTGCCCCCCCAGGAAGTTGGCGACGTCGTTGCCGGTGAGATTGTCGGCATATTCCGACCCGTTGACGCCCTCGACGTCGACGAGCGTATCGCCGCCTCCGAAGCCCATCATTCCGGGCGGCGCCAGGCTTACCGTCACGCCCGACATCGAGCTGATATAGTGAACGTAGTCGAAGCCGGCTCCGCCGTTGTAATAATCCGCGGCCGTGCCGGTGATGAACCAGTCGTTGCCGGCGCCCCCGTATAGAGTGACCGGGCTCGCGTAGGAGATGATCACGTCCCACCCGTCGCCGGCGTCGACGGTGAGCATGGTGGCCTGGGTGGCGATGGTCAGGTGGTCGTCGAAATTCGAGCCCCGCAGATAGGCCAGGGTCTCGACATTCTGGATCGTGCCGCCGCCGAGGAGAAAGGGCTGGCCGGAGACGATTCCGGCGGTGTCGAAGGTCACGCCCTCGGTGCGGCCGCCGAACGACAGCCTCAGGCTGTCGCTGCCCGTCCCGCCGTCGGCATCGTCGCCGTAGCCGATCGAGAGACTGTCGTTGCCGTCGGCCCCGGTCAGCCGGTCGCGCTCCAGGCCCATGTCGTAATCGGGCGTGACGCTGTTCGGCGCGAAGTCGCCGGCGACCAGGATATCGTTGCCCGAATTGCCGCGCAGGATGTCCGCTCCGGAGCCGCCGGAGATCGGGAACTGGTTGCCCGCCGCCGCGGTGATGTCGTCGTCGCCCGCTTCGCCGAAGACGGCGGCTCCGGTGTAGAAGCTGAACGACATCACGATGGTGTCGTTGCCGGCCCCGCCCCAGGTCACATAATTGTGGTAGATCGTGTCGTTGCCGTCGCCGCCGAAAACGGTGGACAGCGAGCCGCCGCCATAGAGTATGTCGTCGCCGGCGCCGCCGTCGACCTTCTGGATATACTGGCTCGGCCGGGCGTCGACGAAATCGTTTCCGTCGCCGCCGTAGATCTGGCCGGTATAATAGCCGGCGACCAGCTTGTCGTCGCCGCCCATGCCGTACACCATCGTGAACTCGGAATAGCCGTTATTCTGGAAGCTGCCGGCGTTGATGTCGTCGGCATGATTGCTGCCTTGTATCCAGCTTATGTTCTCGACGTTCTGGATCGTTCCCCCGCCCACCACCTGCGAGACGAGGCGGAAATCGACGGTGACTCCGGAGGCCGCGCCGAGAAAGCTGATATAGAGATAGTCGCCGGTGGAGCCGTCGGCGCCGCCGTCGACATTGTCGCCGTAACCGGCGAACAACCGGTCGCCGCCGCCGCCGCCCAGCAGGGTGTCGACCTCCGCGCCGGTATCGAGCAAGGGCAAAGAGATGGGATTCATCACCAGAGGATGGTCGAACGGGCCCGTCTCGTCGCCGCTGTAGAGCGTGTCGTTGGAGTCTCCGCCGTCGAGCCAGTCCGAACCGGCGCCGCCGACCAGGATGTCTTCACCGCCGTTGCCGCTCAGCTGGTCGTCGCCGCCATTGCCATAGGCTTTGTCCGAGTCCGCGCCGCCGGTGAAGATGTTCGCCGCGCCGTCGCCATTGAAAGTCGCCATGTCTCCGAACCCCCGGTCCCCGCTCGGAGCCAAGCGTCCGAAGCCAAGTGGCTAGCCCGGCTTCGAAAGCTGCACAAGTGCCTGCCCTGACAGGAATTGTTCGAAGGGCAGGTGGCCGGCGGCGCTCGCGAATCCTTCGTCGAGCGAGCGCCGCCGGCGCATGTCGGCCGGACGATCAGAAGCGGAAGGTGACCGACGCTCCGTAGGTCCTGGGGTCGGCGTGGAGCCGGCGCACCGCGGTGCTGCCCGGGAAGATTCCGTTGCGCAGGCCGAAGGCCGAGTCGAGCACCTGATAGAGGTTGCCGGGCGAATATTGGGTGTTGGTGAGGTTGTTGCCGAAGATCGACGCCGACCAGCTGTCGTTCGGCCCGTTGACGGTGAAACGCGCCCCGAGCAGCGCATAGCCCTCCTCGATCGTCTGCGGATTGGCATCGGTGACGAGGCCGAGATATTGTTCGGACACGAAGGACAGATTGCCGTTGAGGGCCCAGCTCCAGCCGTTGCCGAACCCGCCGGTCCAGTCGAAGCCGACCCGGCCGGTCCATTCCGGCGAGAAGGTGACCGGCTTGCCCTTCAGGTCCTGCACCCCGCCGAGGCCGGGCAGGCCCGGCGCGTTGGGATAGCTGGTGAACGCCGAATCGAGGTGGGCGATCGAGCCGTTGACGGTGAGATTCCGGCTCGGCCGGGCGACGAGATCGAGCTCGAAGCCCTGCTGGCGCAAATTGCCGGCGTTTCGGACGGTGAAGCTCGTCCCGTCGAAGGCGCGGTCCTGATAGCCGCTGATGTCCATCCGGTAGAGGGTCAGGTTGGCGGTGACCCTCCGGTCGAGCCATTGGGTCTTGGCGCCGAGCTCGTAATTCCTGACCGTTTCCGGCCCGAACACGCGCTTGGTGGCGATCAAATTGCCCTGCGGGTCGAAGGTGGACAGGGACGGAGAGCCGGCGCCGCTGTTGTAGCCGCCGGATTTGTAGCCGGTCGAGAAGCTGCCGAAGAACAGCAGGTCGCGAGTCGGCTCGTAATTGAGGCCGATCCGGTAGGTGAAGCGCTGCTCGCTGACGTCGGGGAGGGTCAGCACTTCCGGAGCCCTCAGCGCCATGACGAACGGATTGCTGATCCGCTGAGCGTAGGAGCCCTGCTTCTCGTCGTGGGTGAAGCGTCCGCCCAGCACCAGCGAAAGCGGCTCGGCGAGGTGCACC
>DASQJV010000298.1:0-7660 GCA_035630855.1 Allosphingosinicella sp.
TCGTTCAGCGTCCGGGCCCAGGAGGCGGCCGAGGCCCGGCTCGGCGACCTCGCCGACTTCCGGCGCGCGGGGGCCCTGCTCGCCGGCGACCTCGGCCAGGCGGCGCCCCGGATGACCCGGGATTCCGCCGGCAACGCCCGCCCCGCCTTCCACGGAGCCAGCGGCGAGCAGGGCGGGGTCGCGCTCGCCTTCGTCCGCCGCGGCTGGGAGAATCTCGACGATTCTCCCCGCGCCTCGCTCCAGCGAGTCGAATACAGCTTCGCGGACGGACGGCTCGAGCGAAGGGTCTATCCGAGGCTCGACGGAGCGGCGCCGCTGGCCGCGACGACGGTGGTCGACGGGGTCCGCCGGATCCGGCTTCGCTATCGCGACCGCGAAGGCCGGTGGCGGGAGCGCTGGGACCCGACCAGGCCGACCGAACTGCCGCGCGCCATCGAGCTGGTGATGAGCGCGGAAGGCAGCGGCACCACCCGGCAGCTCTTCCAGGCGGGGACGGCCTGGTGAAGCCGCCGGTTCCTCCTTCCGAGCGCGGTGCGGCGCTGCTCGCGGTGCTGGTCCTGGTGGTGATCATGGCGGCGATCGCGGCCGGCGCCTTCGAGCGGCTCCGGCTGTCGACGGCGATGGCGATGAACGGCGCCGCGCTCGACCAGGCCCGGGGCTATGCGCTCGGAGTCGAGGATCTGCTCGCGCTCAGGATCGACGACCTCGCCGGCCAGGACGCCTACGTCACCACCCTCGCCGGCGACTGGAACGGCACGCCTCGGTCCATCCCGATGCCCGGCGGGGGGCTTGCCACCGGGACCGTCCGCGACGGCGGCAATTGCTTCAACTTGAACAGCCTCGTCCAGGGCGACGTCGCCACCGCCCTCGTCCAGCGGCCGGCGGCGATCGAGCAGTTCGTCGCCCTGATGGTCGTTCTCGGTCTGCCCGAGCCCAGCGCCCGGCGGGTCGCCGCGGGCACGGCGGACTGGATCGATTCGGACGACCGGCCGAGCCCCCAGGGCGCCGAGGACGGCGCCTACGGCGGGTCGGAGCCGGCCTATCGCACCGGCAACACCCTGATCGCCGATCCCAGCGAGCTTCGCGCCGTCGCCGGGGTCACGCCGGAGATCTACCGGTCGCTGAGGCCCTATCTGTGCGCGCTTCCGGCCGCCGACATGTCGCCGATCAACGTCAACACGCTGATGCCGCGCGATGCGCCCCTGCTCGCCATGTTCGCTCCGGGCAAGGCGCGGCCGGACCGGCTTCGCGGGCTGATCGGCTCCCGGCCGAAAGGCGGCTGGCGCAACACGTACGATTTCTGGCGAAGTGCGGAGGGCGCCGGGCTAGAGACGAACTCGGATCCCATGTCGCAGCTCCAGCTCAAGACCTATTGGTTCACCATCGACCTCTCCGTCCGCTTCGAGGATTCGGAGATGGAGGAATGGGCGCTGGTCGACGCCCGGCTCGCTCCGGCCAAGGTGGTCGCCCGGCGATGGGGCGGCGGCGAATGAGGGAGGCGCTTCTGCTCTTCCTCGGTCGCGGCGGCGGCATCGAGGGCTGGATCCGGATGGAGGCGGGCGAGGTCGCGGCGCGCGGCGCCGGTCTCGACTCGCTCGACGGCGCCCGTCGGGGACCGGTCGTCGCCGTGGTCCCGGGCGAGCAGGTGAGCCTCCGCTGGCTGGAGCTTCCGGCCGGGCTCTCGCCGGCCCAGGCCGCGGGCGCGGCCCGGCTGATGGCGGCGGAGCTCAGCGCCCAGCCCGTCGCCGACCTCCACGTCGCGGTCGGGCGCGAATCGGGCGAGGGCGGGACCCGCTGCGTCGGCCTGGTGCCGATGGAGACGATTCGCTCCTGGCTGGAGGAGGTCGAGCAGGCCGGCTTCGAGGCCGACCGGATCGTCCCGGAGACCCTGCTTGTCGCGGCTCCGGCGGAGGGGGTGGCGACCTGGGATTCGGGGCCGCTCCGGCTCTACCGCGGGCAGACCGAAGCCTTCGCCGCCGAGCCGGAGCTGGGCGACATATTGCTAGGCGGGCGGACCGCCGTGGCGGTCGCGCCGGATCAGTTCGCCGAGGGCCTCGCCGACGCGCTCGACCAGGCGCCGCTCGACCTCAGGCAGGGCCCGTTCGCCCGCCGGCGCGACTGGCGGGTCGCTCCGGCCCGGGCCCGGAGGCTGGCGGTGCTGGCGGCGGCGCTGCTTCTGATCAGCCTCGCCGTCCAGGTCGCGATCATCGCCCGCTACGGCTTCGCCGCCGATTCCGCCGAGGCCGAGACCCGCCGGGTCGCCGCCGCCGCCCTGCCGCGCAGCCCCGGCCTTTCGGACCCTCAGGCCGCCCTCAGGCGCCGTCTCGCCGAGCTTCGCGGCGGCGGCGCCGGCTTCCGCGCGACGGCCGGAGCGCTGTTCGAAGCGGTCAAGGCGACCCCCAACATCGAGCTGACCGCGCTCGCCTTCGCGCCCGACGGTCTGCTTCGGGCCACCGTTCAGGCCGATTCGCCCGCCGCGATCGAGGCGCTCCGCCAGCGGGTCGAGGCGGGCGGCTTCACCGCCGAAGCGGGGCCGCCGCGCTCCGGCGGCGGACGCCGGGTCGCCGACCTCATGGTGAGGCCGCGATGAGCGCCCGGCTCAAGGCCCTGTGGCTGGCCCGGAGTGCGCGCGAGCGCTGGCTGCTGGGTATAATGGCCGCCCTGGTCGCCTTGGTCCTGGTCTGGCTGCTCATCCTCCGGCCGCTGGGCGACATGCTTTCGGCGGCGAGGCAGAGGCACGGCGACGCCGTCGCGGCGCTCGCCGAAGCGCGCTCGCAGGCGGCGGCGATCGCGGTCCTGCAGCGCAGCCGGCCGGCGCCCTTCGAGGGGCCGATCGACGCCGCCCTTTCCGCCGCGGCATCCGAAGCCGGCTTCCAGCTTTCGGGAGTCCAGCCCGAGGGGCCGGGCCGGGCGTCGATCGCGATCGGCGCGGCCAAGCCCCAGGCGCTGTTCGGCTGGATCGCGGCGCTGGAGGCGCAAGGCTATATCGTGGAAAGCCTGACCGCGAGCAGCAATCCCGACCGCACGCTCTCCGCCCAGATCTTGTTCCGCGCGAGGGGCGGCTGATGCGCCTGCGGCTGCGCTGGTGGCGCGAGATCTTCTTCCTCGCCGCTCTGCTCTTCTCGCTGACCGCGCTGGTGCCGCTGCGCTTCGCGCTGGGCTGGCTGGGCTTTTCGGACAAGGGGCTTTCGGCCCGCGAAGCCACCGGAAGCCTCTGGGCGGGGGCGCTCTCGGAAGCGCGCTTCGGCGACATCGCGCTCGGCGACGTCGGCACCCGGCTGCGGGTGCTGCCCTTGCTGCTCGGGCGGGCCCGGCTCGACCTCGAGCAGTCGGAGGACGGCCTCCGCGGAGCGGTGACCCTGTCCAGGCACGGCTTCGGGATCGACGACGCCACCGGCACGATCGAGGGGCCGGCTCTCGCCGAGCTGCCGCCGCCGACGCTAGAGCTCGCCGACCTCAGCTTCCGCTTCGCCGACGGGCTGTGCGGCCATGCCGAAGGCCTGGTGAAGGCGCGCTTCGCCGGCGAGCTCGGAAGCGTTCCGCTCCCCGCCGGGTTCAGCGGCGAGGCGCGCTGCGACGGGCGGGCGCTGCTTCTGCCGCTGGTCAGCCAGTCGGGCTCGGAGCGGCTGAACGTGCGCCTGTTCGCCGACGGCCGCTACCGGATCGACGTCGAGCTCCGACCCGCCGGAGCGCCTTATTCCTCGCGTTTCGAGGGCCGGTTCTGAGCCCGGCCCTGGGGCAGGAGCCGGGAATCCTCTCCACGATAGCGGCTTTCGAGGAAGCGGTTCTGGGTCTCGAAGGTCATCAGCGGGTCTCGGCAGACCTCCCGGCAGAGCTCGTCCAGGGCGTCGGCGACGGTCGCCAGGCCGGCGCCGAGCCGGGCTCGGACCTCCGGCTCCTCCTCGCGGGCGGAGGCCGGTATCGCCTCCCAGGCGAGGACGAGCCTCGGCAGATGGTCGCCGAGGAGCCGCCGGGCCTCCCAGGCCGCGCTCGAATGCGGCGCGAGGCCGGCGAGATGCGGCTGGAGGTCGCCGAGGCGCCGGAAGATCCGGTCGAGCAGCGGGCCGCAATCGAGCGGAAGCTCCTCGCGCCGGGCGAGCAGCCAGTCCTCGGCGTCGCCGGGGAGCTCGGCCAGCTCGGCCTGCGAGAAGTCGCCGTCGGCCCGGCGCCGCCGGGAGGGCCGGAGCAGCGCTCCGATTCCGAGCAGCAGAGCGCCGCCGCCGGCCACCGCCAGAACCGGCACCGCCGCCGGCGCCGCCAGGGCGCCGACTCCGAGGATCGCGGCTCCGGACGCGCCGCCGACCAGTGCGGCCCGCTTCATCCGCCGTCCCGCCTCGGCGTTCTGCCGCTGCTCGCGGCGCTTCTCGGCCGCCCGGACCGCTTTCGATTTGATGTGGCGCCGGAGATGATCGCCCGCCTGCCGAAGCATCCCGGCGAGGTCGAAGGCCATCATCGGCCTCCCGGGCCGCCGTCTTCCTTGTAGCGGCTCTCGATGAATCGGCCCTGGGTCTCGAACGCCTGTCGGTCGCCCTGGACGAGCTTGTCGCCGATGTCGCCGAGCGCCTGGCGGGCGGCGTCGAGGCTCGCGACCAGCCGCTGGTCGGCGGTCAGGCCCTCGCCGTCGGGCTGGTGGCGGTAGGCGGCCGGGATCCGTTCGTAGCGATCGATCAGCTCGGGCAGATGCTTGCCCATCAGCCGGCGCGCATCCTGGGCGAGCGGGTCGAGCGGGTCGACCTCGGCCAGCCGCGATTCGAGCAGGGGCAGCTGCGCCCCGATGGCGTCGGCCCGCTGCGCCGCCGGCGCCGGCAAGGCGGCGCGCTGGCGAACGAGCATGGTCTCGAGCTGGCGGACGACGGTTCCGGTCGGAACCTCGTCGCTATAGGCGACCCGCTTCGGCTCCGCGGGCCAGAAGCCGACGAGGAGCATGACGGCGAGGGTCGCCAGGCCGACGAGGAAGAGGCCGGTGATGCCGATCGGCTGGAACAGGCCGAAGACGATGGTCGCCACGATGAGGGCGCCGATCGCCATCCCCATCGTCGCGAGCCGGCGGGCGAGGGTGCCCGCGGCGCGGCCGTAATAGCGCCGCCTGAGGCTCGACGCCGCCGGAATATGGCCGTCGAGACGCGCCGAATATTCGTCGAACCGGGCGATCGCTTCCTCGACGTTGCGGGGCGTTCTCGCCATGCCTTATCCCTCGATCGGCCCGAGCAGCGAGGCGGGGGCGCTCCGGCCGGCGAGGCGGTTCTGCTCGACGCCTTCGGCCCTGGCGATGTAGCCGCGGCTCTTCTCGACCTCGCTGGAGAGCGTGTCGACGGTCTGCTTCATCGCGCCGAGCGCCTCGAGCTTGAAGGTGTCGATCGTGTCCATCGTGTCGTAGATGTTCTGGAAGGCGCGCTGAAGCGTCTCCAGCGGGATGGTCGAGGAAGCCGCCTGGCGGTGGATCTCGCCGGTCTGGCTCTTCAGAAGCTCGCCGGTTGAATCGATGACGTTGGCCGTCGTCGTGTTGAGGGACGTGATCTGCTCGAGGACGAGGCGCTGGTTGGTCATCGCCTGGGCGACCGTGACCGCGGTGCGGAGCGCCGCGACGGTGGTCGTCGAGGCGCGGTCGACGCCCTTGATCAGCTCGACATTGTTCTTCTTGACGAGGTCGAGGGCGAGATAGCCCTGGACGGTGACCGCCATCTGGGTGAGCAGGTCGGTGGTGCGCTGGCGGGTGTAGAAGAGCGCGGTCTCGCGGATCGCCTTGGCCTTGGCCGGCTCGGTCGAGTCGAGCTCGTTGGCCTTGTCCTCGAGCTTCTTGTCGAGCTGCTTGGAGATGTGGATCATCTGCTCGAGCGCGCCCATCGTCTTCCACATCGAGGCGCGCTCGGTGTTGATCGCCTCATTGTCGTATTGGAGCTCCTCCTTGCCCGAGGCGAGGCTGTTGAGGATCTTCGAGATGTGGGTCTGCGAGCTCTGGTATTTCTGGAAATAATTGCCGAGCTTGTTGCCCCAGGGGATGAAGCCGAGGATCTTCCTGGGAGTCGAGAGATTGCCCTGGCGGCCGGGGTCGAGCTCCTCGACGGTGCGGCGAAGCTCGAGCAGGTCGGCGCCGATACCCGTATCCTTGTCGATCGCCTTGACCGGCCGGTCGAGGAAGCGGTTGCTATGGCCGGCCGCCTCCATGATCTGCTTGCGGCCCATGTTGGTCAGCTCGTCGACCTTCTTGCCGAACTCCGGGCTGTTGGCGTCGACCGCGACCAGCTCGTCGACGAACTTGTCGACGACCGTCTCGAGCTTCGACTTCACCCCTTCCTCGATCGGGACGAGCCCGGCCGCCTCGGCCGGCTCGACCGTCTGAAGCGCCTCCGGCGCCTCGAGCTTCAGCTTGGTCTCGGTCTGGGTGGCCATGTCGTCCGCTCCGTATCGCTTCGGGCGCTAAATGGGGCAGGGGAGGCGGCAAGCGCAAGGGGCAAAGTGTGTTAGTATTATAATACAGGTGTGTTCGGACCGATCTCCGACCTGCTGAACCCGCCGGCTTCCAGCCGGTCCCGGCCGCTTCCGTCATTCCGACGAAGGCCGGAATCCATGAACGCTGCCGTTCGAGCTTCCTCACCGCCGTGTTCATGGATCCCGGATCAAGTCCGGGATGACGACGAACGCTCCGACGCCGCTTCCGTTCTCCAGGCCATCCCCACCCGGGCCTAGACGCTCAGCCGCTTCAGGGTCTCCTCGTCCACCTTGCCGGACAGCCCCGGCACCTCGTCGAGCTGGCGGAGCGCGGTGAAGCGGCCTCGCTCCTCGCGATAGCGGACGATGTCGTGGCCGTGGCCCTTGAGCCCTTCGACAGCGTCGAGCTCCTCCTGGCCGGCGGAGTTGATGTCGAGCGGCGCGCTCACAGGTCCGGGAGCACCTGGCTGGCCTCGCCCCAGCCCTGGAGGGCGCGGCTTGACGCGCGTTCGAGCAGCAGCGCCCCGTCTCGAACCGTGAACGGCGCTCCGGACTTGAGGTCCTCGAGCTCGTCCCAGCCGATCGGCGCCGCCACCGGGGCGCGTTCCCGCGCCCGCGCGGAATAAGGGAGGATCGCCGTCGCTCCGCGCTGGTTGCGGAGGTAATCCAGGAAGATCCGGCCTTTGCGCTTCGCCTTGGCGAGGTTGGCGGTAAAGCGCTCGGGCTCGGCGGTGGCCAAAGCGACGGCGAAGCGCTGGGCGAAATCCTTGACCTCGGGCCATTCCGCCTGCGGGGTGAGAGGGACGACGACGTGGAGCCCCTTGCCGCCGGTCGTCATCGGGAAGCTCTGCAGGCCCATGTCGGCGAGGTGGCGGTGGAGGTCGCGGGCGGTGCGCTTCACCTGGTCGAAGCTCAGCCCCTCGTCGGGATCGATGTCGAAGACGAGCCGGTCCGGCTTCTCCACCTCGGCGACCGAGGAGCCCCAGCCGTGGAACTCGATCGTTCCCATCTGGGTGCAGGCGACGATCCCGGCCGCGTCCTCGACATAGACGTAATCCTCGACCTGGCCCTTCTTCTCCTCGATTGGGATCTGGTGGACATGGGGTCCGAAGCTTCCGGTATTGTGCTTCTGGAAGAAGCATTTGCGGGCCCGCCCCTGGGGGCAGCGGACGAGGCTGAGCGGGCGCTTCGCCGCCCATTCCATCATCGTCGGGCCGATCGTCCGGTAATA
>DASQJV010000299.1:0-6802 GCA_035630855.1 Allosphingosinicella sp.
TCGGAAAGGCCAGGAAGAAGGCCGCGAACAGCGCCACCCGGACCTCGGTGAAGAAGGCCTCGTAAAGCTTGGTGTAGACCAGCCTGCCCTCGCCCGGGCCGCCGAAGCCTTCGATCAGCGGCTGCACCAGGAAAGCGAAGATCTCCCCGGCGAAATAGAAGCTCACCCCGAAGGCGGCCCCGAGCGCCAGGAACGACCAGATCAGCCTTTTCCTGAGCTCGATCAGATGATCCATCAGCGGAGCGCGGGTCTCGTCTATGTCGCTCATGGCGGCGGACCGCCCGGCTCGGGCGAGGCGGGCCTGCCCTCTTCCGATTCAGGCGCCGGCTCGACGGGCGCCGGAAGCTCGGCCGGCGCCGCCAGCGCGGCAGGGTCGGCGAGAGGAGCGGCGAACGGATGCTCGGAGAGGATCCGCGCATTCTCCTCGCGCCACGTCTTCTCCATCTCCTCGAGCTCGGCCTCGCGCATCATCGTGTCGATTCCGGACCGGAAATGGCGCGCCATGCCGCGCGCCCGGCCGACCCACTGGCCGACGGTGCGCATCACCTTCGGCAGGTCCTTGGGCCCGATCACCACCAAGGCGACGATGGCGATGACGAGCAGCTCGGTATAGCCGATGTCGAACATCAGGCGCGGCCTTCGCGCGAAAGCTTAGGGCTCGCGCCGGTCGCCGAGGTCGGCGTCGTGAATCCGCTCCGCGGGCGCGTCGACGGTCTTGGCCTCGGTGATCCGCGGCGGCTCGGTCCGCGCCGCCGCCGCCGATTCGTCCTCGCTCATCCCTTTCTTGAAGCTCTTCAGGCCTTTGGCGACGTCGCCCATCATCTCGGAGAAGCGGCCCTTGCCGAACAGCAGCAGGATGACGATCCCGACGATCAGCCAGTGCCAAATACCGAACGTGCCCATCATTCTTCTCCAATGCCGTCAGGAGACACCTAGTCCTCCTCGGCCTCACTTTCCAGTAACTCGTGCCCGAGCTGCTCCATCGCCGCGTCGATCGGGTCGAGCAGGCCGGCCGCCTTGAGGTCGTCGAGGCCGGGCAGGTCGCGCCGGCTCTCGAGCCCGAAATGGGCGAGGAAGGCCGGGGTGGTGGCGTAGATGAGCGGCCGCCCCGGCGCCTCGCGCCGTCCCGCCGGCCGCACCCAGCCCGCCTCCATCAGCACGTCCAGCGTGCCCTTGGAGATCTGGACCCCGCGGATCGCCTCGATCTCGGCCCGGCTGACCGGCTCGTGATAGGCGATGATGGCGAGCGTCTCGACCGCGGCGCGCGACAGCTTGCGGGTCTCGTCGCGCTCGCGCCTGAGGATGAAGGCGAGATCGGGCGCGGTCTGGAAATGCCAGCGCCGGCCGCGCTCGACCAGCTCGATCCCGCGCCCGTCATAATGGCGGGCGAGCTCGGCCAGCGCGGCCGCGACGTCGACCTCGGGCCCGACATGGGCGGCGACGTCCTCGGCGCTCATCGGCTCCCCGGCCGCGAACAGCACCGCCTCGACGGCGCGCAGGCTGTCGTCCATCCCGATCATCCCGCCTCCCTCCGAAATCGGTGCCAGGCACCCTTTTCGCAGGCGCCCGTTCCGGCGCGATCTTTCCCTTGCCTCTCAGGAAGATAGAAATTGGTGCCTGGCACCATTTTCATGCCGCCCGGATGAACAGGGGCTCGAACGCCCCTTTCTGGTCGAGCTCGACCCGGCCCTTGCGGGCGAGCTCGAGCGCGGCGACGAAGCTCGAGGCGAGCGCCGACTTGCGGAACTCGCCGTCCTGGGTGTCGGGGAGGAAGGCCTCGATCCGGGTCCATTCCAGCCTCGCCCCGATCATCCGCTCGACCCGGGCGAGCGCCTCCTCGAGGGTCATGACCGGCCTCCGGGCGACGATGTGGAAGGCCGGCTCGCTCCTCGCCCTGACCGAGCCGTAGGCGGCGATCAGATCGTAGAGCTCGGCCTGCCAGAGCGACTTGCGGACCACCCTCAGCCCCTCCGGCGCCCCGCGCGGGAAGACGTCGCGGCCGAGCCGGTCGCGGCCGAGCAGCCGCGCCCCCGCCTCGCGCATCGCCGACAGCCGCTGGAGCCTCAGCTGCAGCCGCATCGCCAGCTCCTCGGGGCTTGGATCGGCTTCCTGGTCGCGCGGCAGCAGCAGGCAGGATTTGAGATAGGCGAGCCACGCCGCCATCACCAGATAGTCGGCCGCGATCTCCAGCTTCAGCTTCTTGGCGTCGGCGATGAAGGCGAGATATTGCTCGACCAGGGCGAGGATCGAGATCCTGGCCAAATCCACCTTCTGCGACCGCGCCAGGGTCAGCAGCAGGTCGAGCGGTCCCTCCCAGCCGTCGAGGTCGAGGGTCAGCCGGTCCGCCTCGCGGACCGGCGCCGCCGTCTCGAATTCGTCGAAGGGCTCGTCCCCGCTCATGCCGGCGAGGTTAGGACCTGTCCGGCCGGAAGCGAAGGGGTGTCGCGCCATTTATGCACAGCATTTTTGAGCGCTTGCTTCGACCCGCCCCGGCGATACGATGTAACGGGAACGAAACAGGAGACGCCATGCGCACCCCCTTGCTCCTCGTCGGCCTGGCGCTCCTCCTCCATGACGACCCCGCTTCCTCTCAGCCTGGGGACGGCAAGGCGAGCGGGCCGGGCGGCGGGCTCACCGCCTTCCGCTCCGACATCGAGCTGCGCGCCTATTTGCGCCGGCTGAAACGCCAGCAGGAGCGCGAGGAGCCGGCCGCGCTCGCCTACGAGCCGATGCCGCCGCCGCCGCCGCCGCCGCCGCCGCCCTCGGCGGGCGCCCCCGCAACCAGCCCGGGATATGTCGCATCGGGGCTCGGCGAGAATGTCAACAATTTGCCGGGAGTGCTGGCCGGCAGCATCACCAACAACCAGGAAGCGGCGGTCGACGAGGGCGACATCGTCAAGCTGAGCGGCGACACCCTGGTCATCCTCCGCCGCGGACGGCTGTTCACCGTCTCGCTCGCCGGCGGCATGATGCGCCCGGTCGATTCGATCAACGCCTTCCCGCCCGGGGTCAGCGGCCGCGGCGACTGGTATGACGAGATGCTCGTCTCCGGCAACCGGATCATCGTCGTCGGCTACAGCTACTACCGCGGCGGCACCGAGATAAATCGCTTCCGGCTCGATCCGGCCGGGCGGCTTCGCTTCGAGGACGCCTGGCACCTCAAGTCGAACGATTATTATTCTTCGCGCAACTATGCCTCGCGGCTGATCGGCAACCGGCTCATCTTCTACACCCCGCTCGATCTCGACTGGGAGGACGATCCCTTCGAGATCCTGCCCGGCGTAAGGCGCTGGCGGGGCGACGAGGACGGCGACTTCCGGCGCATCGCCCGAGCCAACCGGGTGTTCATCGCCCCGGCCATGCGCCGCTCGACCGACGCTATCGTCGACACCCTGCACAGCGTCACCAGCTGCGACCTCACCGCCGCCGACCTCGGCTGCTCGGCGACCGCGGTGCTCGGCCCGAGCTCGCGCACCTTCTACGTCTCCGCCCAAGGCGTCTATCTGTGGGTCACCGACGCCTGGGAGAGCGCCCGCCCCGAAAGCTATCTCTACCGGCTGCCCTTCGGCCGCGAGCGCCCCTCGGCCACTGCCGCCCGAGGCGCTCCCGTCGACCAATTCTCCTTCCGCGAGGACCCGGCCGAGGGCCTCGTCAACATCCTCGTCCGAAGCGACGGCGGCGGCGACGCCATGTTCGCTCCCGAGGACAGCGGCGGCGGCGCCGGAGTCGCTTTGCTCCGGGTGCGCTTCTCCGATTTCGGCGACGCCTCCCGGCAGGTGCCCCGCGCCCGCTATCGCTTCCTTCCCTCGGTTCCGGGCTGGTCGTTCCACAACCGCTTCGCCGGCGATTACGTGCTCTACGGCGCCGGTGCCTACGGCGAGGGCGCCACGCGCTCGAACCTGGTCGCCGCGCGCCTCCGCGACGGCCGGGTCAGCCGGCTTCCGGTCTCCCATTCGGTCGACCGGATCGAGCTTCTCGGCCGCGACGCGATGGTCATCGGCAGCACTCCGCGCGGCCTCGGCTTCTCGACCGTCGAGCTGGACGGCGGCGAGCCCGGCCTCGGCGACCGCTACGTCCATCCCGATTCGGCGGAAGGCGAGAGCCGCAGCCACGCTTTCTTCTTCAGCCCCGACGCCGGCTCGCCCGACGGCGCCTCCGGGACGGTCGGCCTGCCCGTCGCGAAGCGCGCCGACCCCGCCCTCAGGCGCTTCTTCGGAAGCTCGGCAGCGATGGTCTTCCTCCGCCGCGACCGACGCCGCCTCGCCCCGGCCGGAGAGCTCGAGGCGCGGACCGAAGGCGTCGCCGACGACGATTGCAAGGCGAGCTGCGTCGACTGGTACGGCAATGCCCGGCCGATCTTCTGGGCCGGCCGGACCTTCGCCCTGCTCGGCTACGAGCTGGTCGAGGGCGCGCTCGAGCAAGGCCGGATCCGCGAGGTCGGCCGGATCAGCTTCGCTCCGCCGGCCCGGCCATAGCCCGGTGCTCGGACCCACGATAGAAACCGCCCGGCTCATCCTTCGCCCGCCGGAAGAGCGCGACCTCGACGGCTTCGCGGCGATGATGGCCGACGAGGAGGCGGCGCGCTTCGTCGGCGGCCGGCAGCCGCGCTCGAGCGCCTGGCGCGGCATGGCCTCGATCGCCGGGAGCTGGGCGTTGAGGGGCTACGGCATGTTCTCGGTGATCGAGAGGGAGAGCGGCCGCTGGGTCGGCCGGGTCGGGCCGTGGCAGCCCGAGGGCTGGCCGGGCGCCGAGGTCGGCTGGGGCTTCGACCGCTCGGCCTGGGGCCGGGGCTATGCCACCGAAAGCGCCGCCGCCGCCATCGGCTGGGCGTTCGATGCGCTCGGCTGGGACGACGTCATCCACTGCATCGACCCCGCCAACACCCCCTCCGCCCGGGTCGCCCGCCGCCTCGGCTCCGCTGTCCGCGGAAGCGCCTACCTCCCCGCCCCGTTCGACAACGATCCCGTCGACATCTGGGGCCAGAGCCGGGACCAATGGCGCACCCGCCGGCGCTAGGGCCAGGCCGCGCCGCGCGAACCTCACCGGATCGCCCGCACCTCGATCACCTTGAGGTAGCGCCGCAAGGTGCCCTTCTCCACCTTGGCCTGGAATTGGGACCAGCGCCCCGGCAGCAGGGCGCACAGGCCGGAGTCGATCTGGGGACCCACCGGCCCGATCAGGACCGGAAGCGCCTCCACCACCTCATAGGTCACCACCCGGTCGACCTTGGGCTTCCAGTCGCTCCGCACGGCGAGGTCCTCGCGCACGTCCTCGACGCTCGCGATCCGGTCGAACGTGCCGAAGCTTCCCGGCTGGTCCGGAGTCTGGGCGCCGCCGATCGCCATCTGGAAGCGGGTGCCGGGCGGCAGGACGGCGTCGTAGGGCCGGTACCAGTCGGGCCAGGGCGAGGCCTGCTCGGCAAGGCGGCGATAGGCCGCTTCCGCCTCCGCATCGCCCGGGTAGCGCCAGCGATTCTCGGCCCACCAGGCCCGTCCCGCCCGCGACTGCAGAGTCGCTCCCGCCGCGCAGGAAGCCCCGGCCGCCTCTTGGCGCGCCGCCTGCGGAGTCGCGCAGCCGGCCAGCGCGGCGGCGAGCAGGAGAGCGAGGCGAGCCATCGGCCGATCCTAGCGGAGCGCAGCGCGGCGGCAAGGGGCCGCCATCTTGCCCTCCGTCCCTCCGCGGCGCACATTGCCGGCCGGCAACGATCTGGAGGCAGCGATGGCCGACGACAGGAAACCCGGAGATCCCCCGCTGAGCGAGATGGAGCGCCTTCGCTTGCAGGCACTCGCCGACAAGCGCAATCAGTCGATGGACACGGCGAGCAACGCGATCAAGAAGCAGGACGAGGCTCGCCGCGACATCATCGACAAGGTGCGCTGACAAATCAGGCCAAGGCCAAAAGTCGGTCCCTTTTCTCGGCAAGCTCCGGATAAAGCGAGGGGCTCGCCGTCGTTCCGGCGACGCCCGCCATCGCCCGCTCCAGCCGTTCGTGTCCGGCATCGCTCAGCTCCCCCACCGCGCCCGCCACCGCGACCATCTCCTCCATCTTGCCCGAGCAATGCAGGACCGCGTCGGTCCCCGCCTCGATCACCTCGCGGGCGCGCTCGTCGAAGCCGCCGCCGAGGGCGTTCATGCCGATGTCGTCGGACATCAGGAAGCCGTCGAAGCCGATATGGCCCCGGATCACCTCGCCGATCACGATCGGCGACTGGCTTCCCGGCCGCTCCGAATCCCAGGCGGTGTAGACGCAGTGGCAGGTCATCCCCATCGGCGCCGACTTCAAGGTGCGGAAAGGCTCGACGTCGACCTCCATCTCCCCGGCCGAGGCATCGACCACCGGCAGGGCCTTGTGGCTGTCGAGAAGCGCCCGGCCGTGGCCCGGCATGTGCTTGACCACGCCTATCACGCCCGCCGCGGCGAGCCCGTCGAGCGAGGCCCGGCCCAGCGCCGCCACCTGCATCGGCTCGGAGCCGAGCGCGCGGTCGCCGACGATGTCGGTGGCGCCCGGCTGGCGGACGTCGAGCACCGGCATGCAGTCGACATTGACCCCGATCTCGCGGAGCAGGACGGCCATCGCCTGGGCGTTGGCCCGCGCCGCCTCGATCGCGCTCATCGGCGCCTTCTCGTAAAGCCGGGCGAAGGCCTCGGCCGCCGGGAAAGCGGGCCATTCCGGAGGCCTGATCCGGGCGACCCGGCCGCCTTCCTGGTCGATCAGGACGGGGAGATCGTCGCGCCCGCTGAGGCCTCGAAGCTCCGAGGTCAGCGCCCGCACCTGCTCGCGAGTCTCGATGTTGCGCCGGAA
>DASQJV010000300.1:0-13347 GCA_035630855.1 Allosphingosinicella sp.
AAGTAAAACGCTGGGCGCACTTATTGGCCGCTTGGAAAGGGTATCCAGCTTTCCGCAGCCGATGCTTGAATCGCTGCGAAGCCTCAATCGAGAGCGAAAGCACATTATTCACCATCTGGCGCACTCGATCGGGGAGTTCTCCACCAATCCAACACTCCGGAAAACGGTGGTGGCCCGGTTAATGGCGGGACACGGTCTGGCCTCCGCAATCAACCCCCAGTTGACTCGATACATGTTCGAGCAAGCGGTAATAGATGGGCTTGAGAAGGATCGGTAGGTGATGTCGGGGTATTCCTACACTCCGCTCGCCCGGAAGCTGTCGCTCAAGGACGGACAGCGGGTTTGGTGGGATGCCATGCCCGGCGGCGTCCGGACCGAGGTCGAGCGCGAGGACCTCGCCCTCGACCTCCTCCCCGTCCCGGAGGCGCCGATCGACGCCGCCCACATCTTCGTCACCGGCTATGCCGAAATGGAAGCGAAGCTCGCCGAATTGCGCCCGCTGCTCGCTCCGGGCGGGTTCATCTGGGTGAGCTGGCCGAAGAAGACCTCGAAGGTCCCGACCGACATCAGCGAGGACCGGATCCGCGAGGCCATATTGCCTTCGACCGATCTTGTCGACGTCAAGGTCTGCGCCATCGACGCGGTCTGGTCCGGCCTCAAGCTGATGGTCCGCCGCGAGCGGCGCTAGGCGGCCGCTTGGCTCGGGCCGGCGCCTTTGCTACAGGACAGGGGCCGGCACAGGACCGGTGCTTTAGATAGGCACGAGTCGCCGACGCGAGTCGGCGGATGTCCGGACGATGCAGGTTTCGGCCTGTCAGTTGTCAGGAACAGCCGGGGCCGGCGCCAGCTCCCCTCAAAAGGACATCGCGCGTCGGCCCCCCTGGCTCGAAAGGCCCGGAATGCTGGTAACCGCCGTCCTGCCCTTCAGCGATTTCAGGGGCGCGGCCACCCCCGGCTTCGCCATGCTCGCCCGCCCACCCTGGCCCGATCCGGTGACCGGCCATCTGCGCGGCATCGGCGGGGTCAAGCGCAGATTCCTGTCCGGCTTCGATTCCTGGGTCGGCGAGGGCTCGCTGGTCTGCGGAATTCCGGCAATGTCGCTCGATCTGCCGCGCTGGCCGGCCGGCGCGGACGGCGCGCGCGTCGCGCTGGTGCGCAAGGCCTGCTATTTCGACAGCCTGGTCAACGGTCGCTTCGAGTTCCTCTTCCGGGTAACGCCGGAGCCACGTTCCTTCTCACAGGTCGCGCAACTGGCCCGCGCCCTGCTCGCCAGGCCGGTGCGTGTGCCAAGGTTCGACGGCGACAGGGACCCGCGCCCCCTCGGCGGCCAATCGGCCGCGGTCGCCCGGCTATGGGCGCACGCCACGGTCAAGCGCAACGCCGATCCCCTCCTCAAGGAGGTCAGGGCGGGCCGCGCCTTCGTCGTCGTCGAGTGCGACTCCGCCATCGGCAAGGTCCCGGACGGCGCGCCGGCCGGCGTTGAGCTGCGAATCGATCAGGCCGGCAAGCCGTTCGAGCTCTTCATCATCCATCCGCCCACCTCCCAGGTCGGGGAACGCGGGACGCCCTACCGGCAGGCGGCGCGCACCCTGCGCACCTATTTGCTTCGCATGCTTCAGGACGTGGAGGCGCTCTCCCAGATGTGCGCGCTTCCGGGCACCGCCCTCGACGACGACCGGGTCCAGTTCATCTTCAACGAATATACCCGTCACATCATCCGCTCGCGGGCTCGGGTCGAGGACAAGACCGGGCTGTTCGCTTATTGCTACGCCGCTTTCGCGCGCCTCTATCCGGGACGGATCGAAGGCCTGCGCCGCCAGGTCGTGAGCAGCGGCATGCGGCCCACCGTCAAGGCCAAGGTGCTCGAATTCCTCAACGACGTGGAGCGCGCGCAGACCGTCATCCAGAATTTGGTGCAGGGAGATTATGTGATGGGCGACAAATATGAGGACATCAACGTCACCGGGAGCCAGGGGACGGCGATCGGCCGGGGCGCCCGGGCCGACGTGTCGGGAAGCGTCAACCAGAGCGGCGACCCGGAGGTCGTCGCGGCGCTGCGCGACCTCGCGGCGAAGGTCCGGCAGTCGGACAATGAGGAAGCGGCGATCGAGGCCGAGATGATCGAAAACGCCGCGGCCAAGGCGGAGCAGGGGGACGAGAAGGGCGCCGTCAGCCTCCTCAAGAAGGTCGGCAAATGGGCGCTGGGCGTGGGTACGTCGGTGGGAACGGCCGCCCTCAGCGGATTCCTGAAGACCCACGGCATCGGCTGATCGCTATTGCGAACGCTTCGCATTATCGCTATATCCAATGGCCATGATCGTTTGCGTCTGTAACGCGATTCGCGAATCCGACGTCCGCCAGGCGGCGCTCGAAGGCGCGTCCTGCCCGTCGAGCGCTTACGGCCGCTTCGGCCGCAAGCCGCGCTGCGGCCAGTGTTTTTCCTTCGCCCGCCAGGTCATCGCCGCCGCCCAGGCGGCGGGCTGACCGGACCCGCCTCCCGGCTCGGCCGGGGCTTCCTGACAATGCCTCGCAATCGCCTGCCGCAGTCCCGGCCTGCGAGCCGCGACTGACTCGCAGGAGCAGCGAATTTTCCGCAGTTTTCCGCCGTTTTTTGAATGCTTTTCGAGGCGGAAGCCGCTAAAGGCCGGCGTGAAGGAGAGCCGGCATGAAAGGCGACGCGAGGGTCATCGAGCTTCTCAACGAGGCACTGCGCAACGAGCTCACCGCCACCAACCAATATTGGCTCCACTACCGGCTGCTCGACAATTGGGGCGTCAGGCGCCTCGCCGCCTTCGAGCGCGGCGAGTCGATCGACGAGATGAAGCATGCCGACCGCCTCGCCGAGCGAATCCTCTTTCTCGACGGCCTGCCCAATTTCCAGCTCCTCGGCCGCCTCCGCATCGGCGAGACCGTCGAGGAGGTCCTCCGCTCCGACCTCGAGCTCGAGATCGAGGCGGTCGAGCAGCTGAAGGGCGCCGTCCAGCATTGCGAGGCCGTCCGCGACTATGTCAGCCGCGACCTCTTCGCCGAGATCCTCGAGAATGAGGAAGCCCATATCGACTCCCTCGAAACCCAGTTCGAGATGATCGCCCGAATGGGGCTCGAGAACTACATCCAGCTCCAGAGCAAGCCGGCCGAGGACTGAGCCCTTCGCGCGAGCGTCCCGATCCGATATCACGGCTCGGAAGGGAACCGGGATGACCGCCGCGACCGAGCCGCCGCCGCGAATCGTGACCCTCGACATCGTCCGCGGGGTCGCGGTGATGGGCATATTGGCGATGAACGTCGTCGGCTTCGCCTTGCCCTTCCAGGCCTATCTGAATCCGCTCGCGCTCGGCCCGATCGGCGAGGCCGACTTCGCCTCCTGGGCGGTCGGCTTCGTCTTCGTCGACGGCAAGATGCGCGGCCTTTTCTCCCTGCTTTTCGGAGCGAGCATGCTGCTCCTGATCGAGCAGGCCAAGGCCAGAGGCGAGGCGGAGGAGCGGGTCCATTATCGCCGGATGTTCTGGCTGCTCGCCTTCGGGCTCATCCATCTCTACCTGATCTGGTTCGGCGACATCCTAGTAGAATATGCCCTCGTCGGAATGATCGCCTTCCTGTTCCGCGACCTCCCGAACCGCGCGCTGATCGGCTGGGCGGCCGGGCTGCTCGTCGTCCAGCTGCTCGTCTTCGCCGGCCTCGCCGGAGCGACGGCGATGCTGCAGCAGCAGGCCGCGATGCCCGGCGCCCCGGCGGCGACGGTCGCCGAATGGCAGGGGTTCGAGCGGCTGTTCGGAGCGATGGCCCCCGACGCTCTGGAGCGGGAGCTGGCCCTCTACCGCGGCGGCTACGGCGCCATCCTCGCCGATCGCCTCCACGACCAGGCCGGCGCCCCGCTCAAGGGGCTGGCGCTGTTCGGCTGGGAGACGCTGGCTTATTTCCTGCTCGGCATGGCGGCGCTCAGGTCGGGCTTCCTGACCGGCGCGTGGAGCCCCGGACGCTACCGGAGTATAGCCCTCATCGGCTTCGCCGTCGCCGTCCCCGCTTATGCCGGGGTCGCCTGGCTGCTCGCCCGCGACGGCTTCTCGATACCCGCGCTGTTCGCGCTGTCGATGGCGGCGACGGTTCCGTTCCGGCCAGCCATGGTGATCGCCATCGCCGCCCTCGTCATCCTCGCCGCCCGCCCGGGCGGAGCGCTCGCCGACCGGATCGCGGCGGCGGGGCGGGCGGCATTCACCAACTATCTCGGCACCAGCCTCGCCATGACCACCCTGTTCTACGGCTATGGTCTCGGGCTGTTCGGAAGGCTGGGGCGGGCCGAGCTGTGGCTGGTCGTCGTCGCCATGTGGGCCGTGATCCTGCTCTGGTCGAAACCCTGGCTCGAGCGCTTCCGCTACGGCCCGCTCGAATGGCTCTGGCGCTCGCTCGCCCGGGGCTCGCTGCAGCCGATGCGGCGCGCTTAGGGCGCCGCGGCGCGGCGCTGGACCAGGGGATTGGCCTCCGCCTCGAGCTGGCTCATCGTCTCGAGGTAGAGCGGACGGAGTCGGGCGACGGAGGGCAGGAGGTTGTCTGGGAAGAAGCCCATCTCGATCGCCCGGCGGGCTCCGAACTCGATCTCCTCGGCGAGCGCTCCCAGCGGCTCGGCGCCGAACTGGCGGGCCTCCGACTTCATCGTGTGGGCGGGGAGGACGAGTCCGGCCGTGTCGCGGGCGTGCATCGCCGCCTCGATCCGGCTCACCGCTTTCTCGCCGTCCTCTCTGAAATAGCTGAGGATTCGCGCGAATCCCGCGCCCAGCTCGCTGCGCGCCGCACAGAAGACCGTCCAGTCGACGACCTCTTCCTCATTCCCGGTCCACTCGTCCACGAAGCGAGACTAGGCCCGAGGGAGTAAAGGACCGGTTGACGCGAGGTCAGCCTTTCGTGTCGTAGGGGTTCTTGCCGCCGCGAAGGGCGAGTCGGATCGGGACCGCGCCGAAGCCGAGCTCGCGCCGCATCCCGTTCATCAAATAGCGGCGGTAGCTTTCGGGCAGAGCCTCGAGCCGGCTTCCGAAGACGACGAAGCTCGGCGGGCGCGCCCCGACCTGGGTGATGTAGCGAAGCTTGATCCGCCTGCCCGACGGCGCCGGCGGAGGATTCTTCTCGACCGCCTCCTCGAACCAGCGGTTGAGCTGGCCGGTCGAGACCCGCTTCGACCAGATGTCGCGGACCTCGAAGGCGGCTCCGAGCAGTGCGTCGAGGCCCTTGCCGGTCTTCGCCGAGACGGTGAGCAAAGGCACGTTCGGCGCCTGGGCGAGGCCCTCGCCGAGGGCGGCCTTGATGCCGTTGAACAGGCTGCTCTGGTCGTGCGCGACGTCCCATTTGTTGATCGCGATGATCAGCGCCCGCCCCTCCTGGAGCACGCGGTCGGCGATCCTGAGATCCTGGGCCTCGAGGCCGAGGGTTCCGTCGAGGAGGAGGACGACGACCTCGGCGAAGTCGACCGCCCTGAGGCCATCCGCGACCGCCAGCTTCTCGATCTTGTCCTGGACCTTGGCCTTCTTGCGCATTCCGGCGGTGTCGATCAGGCGAACCGGACGGTCGCCATCCGGTGAGTGATATACCCAGTCGATTGCGATCGAGTCGCGGGTGATCCCGGCTTCCGGGCCGGTTATAAGTCGTTCTTCTTCGAGGATTCTATTGATCAGGGTCGACTTTCCGGCATTGGGCCGGCCGACGATCGCGAGCTTGAGCGGCCCCTCCCCGGTCCGGTCCTCGTCTTCCTCCTCGTCGCGCTCGATATGGGGCCTCAGATGCTCGAACAGGTCGACGACGCCCTCGCCATGCTCGGCGCTCATCGCGATCGGCTCGCCGAGGCCCAGCGACCAGGCCTCGATGATCCCGGCCTCGCCGGCCCGCCCCTCGGCCTTGTTGGCGGCGAGGATGACCGGGGTCGTCTCGCTCCTCAGCCAGCGGCCGATCTCCTCGTCGAGCGGGGTGAGGCCGGCTCGGGCGTCGATCAGGAAGAGCGCGGCGTCCGACTCGCGGACCGCGGCGACGGTCTGCGCCCGCATCCGCCCGGGGAGGGTCTCGGGATCCTCGTCCTCGTAGCCGGCCGTGTCGATGACCCGGAAGTCGAGGCCGAGCAGGGTCGCCTCGCCCTCGCGCCGGTCGCGGGTCACTCCAGGCCGGTCGTCGACGAGCGCGAGCTTCCTTCCGACCAGCCGGTTGAACAGAGTCGACTTGCCGACATTGGGCCGGCCGACGATCGCGACGGTTGGAAGCTTCGCCATCGGGTTGCCGTGCCGCTTCGGAGGCGGGGGGTCAACAGAAGGCTTTCCTCCCCATGCTGCGCATGGGGAGGATATCTACCGCCAGGCCGTCAGCTGGCCGTTGTCGTGGAGGACGTAGAGGGTGGAGTTGGCGACGATCGGCTGGAGCGACACCGACATCCTGGTCTCCTGGGTGCCCTGGACCTGGCCGTCGAGGGGGGAGACGTAGAGGATCTGCCCGGCCGAATTGGCCAGCACCAGCCGGTCGCCGGCGAGGATCGGGCCGACCCAGTCGATCCGGCCCTTCTTGTCCTTGGCGTCGCGGTAGCGGGCGAGCTGGGTCATCCAGCGGATCCCGCCGGTGGTCCGGGACAGCGCGAGCAGCCGGGCGTCGTCGGTGACGACGAAGATCCATTCGCCCGCGACCCAGGGGGTGGCGATACCGGCGACGTTGATCTCCCAGATGCGCTGGCCGGTGATCAGCTCGATCGCGACCATCCGGCCGCCCTGGCCGACGGCGTAGACCCGGCCGGAATCGATCACCGGATCGGCATCGATATCGGAGAGCTGGGTGACGCTGGTCGAGATGCTGGTCCGGGCGAGCGCGTCCTGCCAGAGATTCTGGCCGTTCTCGTAGCGATAGGCATTGAGCTCGCCGGACGAGAAGCCGGCGACGACCGTCCCCTGCGCCGCGGCGGGCGAGGAGGCGCCGAGGATTCCGGCGATCTCGACCGCGCCCGAGCCGCTCCAGCGGATGGCGCCGTTGGCGGGGTTGAGAGCGAACAGCTGGTTGTCCTGGGTGACCACGTAGACATTGTCGTTGGCCACCGTCGGGGCGCCGCGAAGCGGCCCGCCCGGGCGCACCCGCCAGATCAGAGCTCCGGTCTTGGCGTCGAGAGCGGCGGCGTCGCCGGCGCCGTTGCTGGCGTAGATGCGACCGTTGTCGTAGGCGACGCCGCCGCCGAACAGGGCGACCTCGGGCGCGTTCTCGCCGCGCACCTGGGATTGCCAGTAGGTGCCGCCATTGTCGGGGCTCAGGGCCCGGACCACGGCCCTGGTGTCGATGGTGAAGATCCGGCCCTCGCCGATCACCGGCGAGGAGGCGAGCTGGCCCTGGTTGCTGCTGCCCGCTCCGGTCCCGACCCGCCAGGCCAAGCCCGGCGAGGCCGCCATGGCGAGGTGGCCCATCGACTTGGCCGCGTTGCCGCCCGACTGGGTCCATTCCGAATTGGCCTGGGCCGGAGGCAGGGTGACGGCGATCGCGGCCAGCGCCGGATCGAGCTCGAGCACGCGCTCGCGGGAGAGGACCGAAATGCGCTCACCGACCGTCGGGGTCACGCTCTTCGTCTTCTTGAGGCCGAGGCCGCCGCAGCCGGCGACCAGGCCGGCCGCGGCGAGGGCGAGGAGGATTCGCTTCATTGAGTGCCTTCCTGTGTTGCGCCCGCCGCCTCCTGGATGGCGTCGACGCCGAGCGATCCGGCCATCTGGGTGGCTCGGGAGCGCAGGGTATCGGGGAGCTTCTTGTCCTTGGCCATGGCGGCGAAGATGCCGGCGGCCTGCTGCGGCTTGTTGAGCTTGAGATAGGAGAGGGCGACCATCTCGCCCGCGCTGCCGAACCAGGGATTGCCGGCGACGGCGAGCCCCTTCAGGCGGTCGATCACCGCCTGCGGCGGAAGCGTGTCGAGCTCGACCGCGGTCATCCTGACCAGGGCGAGGTCGCGATAGGGCTGGGCGAGGCCTTCATCGTCGGCGACCTGCCTGTAGAGCGAAGCCGCGCCCTTGAGGTCGTTCGCCTCGGCCGCGATGTCGGCCTTGGTGAGCAAAGCGGCGGCGCGATGCCCCTCCGACCCGGACTTGACCAGCTCGTCCAGCTTGGCGGTGGCGGCGGCCTTGCGGCCGGCGGCGACGTCGTCCAGGGCCTGGATCAGGGTCTCGCTCCGCTGCCCCGCCTTCACCTCTTTCTGGTTCTGCCACCAGATGAAGCCGCCGATCGCCGCAAGCAGCAGGACCACCCCGGCGATGACGAGCTTTCCGAACCGCTCCCAGTAGGTCTTCATCTGGTCGCGGCGAAGCTCTTCATCGACCTCGCGGTAGAAGGACTCGTTGTCGACAGGCCTCAGCGCCAAGAAAACCTCCAAATGCTGTCCGGTCGACCCCGTCCGCCCAAGCCTCATCGCCGATGAAAGCGATACGGAGGATGAACGAAAAGCGGCGCCGGCATCTGCCCCGGGCGCTTCTCTACCCAGCGAGGGCGCGTAACGGAAGCCTTGATTGTCGCGCCGTGAAGCTCACTTCCTGGCGCGCTGGACCTGCTCCTCGCCGGGGAAGGCGCGGCTGCGCACCTCACCGGCATAAGCGGCGGCGGCCGACTCGATCCGGCCGGCGAGATCGTCATAGCGCTTGACGAAGCGCGGGGTCCGCTCGAACAGCCCGAGCATGTCCTCGGTCACGAGCACCTGGCCGTCGCAGCTCGGCGAAGCGCCGATGCCGATGGTCGGGCAGGAGACTTGCGCCGTGATCTCCGCCGCCAGCTCCTCCATCACGCCTTCGAGGACGAGCAGGAAGCAGCCCGCTTCGTCGATCGCTTTGGCGTCGGCGACGATCTTCCTCGCCTCCGCCTCGCCTCGGCCGCGCGTTCCGTAGCCGCCCAATGCGTTCACCGCCTGCGGGGTGAGCCCGACATGGCCGATCACCGGGATCCCGCGCTGGGTGAGGAAGGCGACCGTCCCGGCCATCGCCTCGCCGCCCTCGAGCTTCACCGCCGCAGCCCCCGTTTCCTTGAGGATCCGCGCCGCGCTGGCGAAGGCCTGCTTCGGGCTCGCCTCATAGGCCCCGAACGGCATGTCGACCGCGACCACCGCATGCCACGAGCCGCGCACCACCGCGGCGCCGTGGGCGCACATCATCTCGAGGGTCACCGGGACCGTCGAAGGCAGGCCGTAGATGACCTGGCCGAGGCTGTCGCCGACCAGCAATATGTCGCAATGCGGATCGAGCAGCTGCGCCCAGCGCGCCGTATAGGCGGTCAGCATGACGATCGGCTCGCCGCCCTTCATCGCCTTCAGCTTAGGCACCGTCAGCCGCTTCATCGGGCTCGGGACGGGGTTCGCGCGGCTGGTCGCGGTGTCGAGCGAATGGGTGACGGACATATCCGCCCTTTAGCCGCCGAACTGCATCGCGACCAGCCCGGCGGCCAGAGCGAGCGCCGCCGCGATCCGCCGGGCGCCGAAGCCTTCCTTCAGGAAGGTCGCGCCGAGCAGCGCGGCGAAGACCACGGAGGTCTCGCGCAAGGCCGAAACCCGGGCCGTCTCCATCAGGCTGAAGGCGTAGACCGCCGAGCCGTAGGAGAGGATGGAGAGGAAGCCGGCGGCGACTCCGAAGCGCCACTTGGAGGCGATCGCCCGGGCCAGCTCGCGCCGGCGGACGAGCGCGGCGGTGAGGGTGATGCAGATTGCGTCGAGGATGAATATCCAGACGATATAGGTGAACGGCTCCGGCGCCCCGCGGACGCCGCGGGCGTCGGCGACGTTGTAGAGGGCGACTCCGACCGCCGTGGCGAGCGCCCAGGCGAGCGCCTTCCCGTCGGGATGGTGCCGAAGCAAGGTGCCGCTCGGCGGCGCGGCGAAGACGAAGATCGCGGCGGTCGCGACCACCAGACCGGCCAGCGCCAGCGGCGGCAGGGTCTCGTCGAGGAAGAGGAAGGCGGCGGCGGCGGTGAGCAGCGGAGCGGCGCCGCGCATGACCGGGAAGACGAGCGACAGATCGCCCCGCTGAAGCGCCCGGACCAGGCAGAGCTGGTAGGCGTAATGGGCCGGGACCGCGAGCAGGAGAGCGGCCCAGGTCCACGAATCGGGCAAAGGAACGAAGAAGGCCGCCGGCGCCACCGTCAGAGCGGCGCTCGCCGAGAGCGTTGCACGGCCGACGAGGATGTCGCTGCCCATCTTCACCGACATGTTGGCGGCGGCGAGCGTGACCGCCGAGAAAATGCCCAGGGCGACGGCGAGCAGGGCGCCGCTCACCGGCCTGTCCCGCCCGGGTGATTCGCCCGCCACGGAAACATCCGGCTCCGGATGTATCGCCTGCCAGGGTAAACGTCAGGGATGCCATCCAAGGCCTTGGCAAGGTTAACCATTTTTCGGATAAATTGTAGGAGTGAATTGAGCCGAACTGTGATATTCATTTAGAGTTCATTCAATCCAAGGGGAGGATCAATCGATGATTGGAACGAGAAGCCGTATCCTGATGGTGGCGCTCGCCACCGCCGGCATGACCGTGGGTTACGCCACTCCGGCCGCCGCCCAGGCGACCCGCACCTGGGTGTCGGGCGTGGGCGACGACGTCAATCCTTGCAGCCGCACCGCGCCCTGCAAGACCTTCGCCGGCGCCATCTCCAAGACCGCCGCGGGCGGCGAGATCAACTGCCTCGATCCGGGCGGCTTCGGCGCCGTGTCGATCACCAAGTCGATGACCATCTCCTGCCCCTACACCGAGGGCGGAGCGCTCGCCGGCGGCAACGGCATCACCGTCAACGACAGCTTGTCCGGATCGCCGAACACGGCCGTCGTCGTCATCCGCGGTCTCGACATCTTCGGAGTCAACCCGCCGACCAACGGAGTCCGCTTCATCTCCGGCGCGGCCCTCCACATCGAGGATACCGTGATCCGGCGCTTCAACGCGGCCAACAGCTTCGGGGTGAGCTTCGCTCCGTCCGGCAGCTCGCGTCTCTACATCAACAACACCCGGATCACTCAAAACGGCACCACCGCCTCGGGCGGCGGAATCCTCATCCAGCCGACCGGAACCGGGGTGGCGCGCGCGACGATCGCCAACACGCAGGTGCAGGACAATGGCCGCATCGGCGTCTCCATCCAGATGGGCTCGACCACCGGCGTCGGAAACAACGTGTCGATCGACGGCAGCCTCATCTCCGGCACCGTGGCGGGCGACGGCATCGCGGCGGTTTCCGGCGGCACGGCGGTCAACGTGATGCTCACCAACTCCCACGTCGGCTATAACGCCCTGAACGGCGTCATCGGCAGCGGCGGCGGAGTGGTCATGCGCGTCGGCAACACCACGATCACCGGCAATGCGTTCACTGCCGGCTTCGGCGTGGTCGCGGCCGGCGGCTCGCTGATCCACAGCTACAACGACAACCGGGTCAACGCGAACCAGATCGACGGCACCTTCTCGTCGGACATTCCGAAGGACTGAGGCGCTCGTCACTCGGAACGGGAAGGGGGCGCCGCGCGGCGCCCCCTTTTCCGTTCGAAGCACCGTCCGGGGCCGGCCGGACTCAGCCCTTGCGCGCGACGACGACGAAGCTGTCCATCCGCTCGCGAACCGCCTCCTCGACGAACAGGATCCGGAATTTCAGATGCTGGAGCAGGCGGACGATCTCGTCCTGGGTCCAGACGTGATAATGGAAGGCGTCGTTCGCGAAGCGATGGTCCCAGTCCCAGAAATCGGCGCCCCAGGTGTGCCGATGAAGCGCCTCCATCGCCTCCAGGTCCTCGAGCTTGCGCATGCCCGCTTCGGCCTCGGCGACGTGGGAGCGGTCCTCGTCGCCCTCCAGAGTCTCGAAATCCCGGATATGGTGCTCGAGGCTGGTCTTCTCGCGGTGCCGGTCGAAGGTGCGATCCGCATGGGGCAGGATCAGGAACAGTATCCCTCCCGGCTTGATCACCCTGGCCCATTCGTTGAGCGTCCTGATCGTGTCGGGATGATGCTCGAGACAATGGGACGAGAGCAAATAATCGAAGCTTCCGTCCGGCCTCGGGATGCCCGCCGCGTCGCCCACCATGTCGGCCCGGCGGGTGCCGTGAGCGTTGTCGGTATGCTTGTCGAGATATTCGGTACGCGACGGATCGGTATAGGGATTGGGGCCAGCCCCCACTTCCAGGCCGTGGCCGACGCAATAGCGCCGCACCAGCCCGGGCAGGAGCCGTTCGGGCGCCAGGGTCCTCAGCGCCTCGCCGACCCGGTCCTTGACGCCCGCGGGCACGATCTTCCTGGCGGCGGCGACGAGCTTCGACATGCGGCGGGCTATAGCCGGGGGGCGCCGAGCTGACGAGAGGCTTGAGCGCTCATTCCCATTCGATCGTCCCGGGCGGCTTCGACGTATAGTCGTAGACGACCCGGTTGATGCCCCTGACCTCGTTGATGATCCGGGTGGCGACCCGGCTCAGGAAGGCGGAGTCGAAGGGATAGACGTCGGCGGTCATTCCGTCGGTCGAGGTGACGGCGCGAAGCCCGCAGACATAGTCGTAGGTGCGCCCGTCGCCCATCACGCCCACCGTGCGAACCGGAAGCAGGACCGCGAACGCCTGCCAGATGGCGTCGTAGAGGCCGGCGCCCCGGATCTCTTCGAGATAGACCGAATCGGCCCGGCGCAAGATTTCGCAGCGCTCTTTCGTCACCTCGCCCGGAATCCGTATGGCGAGGCCCGGGCCGGGGAAGGGATGGCGGGCGACGAAGGCGTCGGGAAGGCCGAGCTCGCGGCCGAGCTCGCGCACCTCGTCCTTGAACAACTCCCTGAGCGGCTCGACCAGCTTCATGTTCATCCGCTCGGGCAGGCCGCCGACATTGTGGTGGCTCTTGATCGTCACCGACGGCCCGCCGGTGAAGCTGACGCTCTCGATCACGTCGGGATAGAGCGTGCCCTGGGCGAGGAAGTCGGCGCCTCCGACCTTCTTCGCCTCAGCCTCGAAAATGTCGATGAAGGTCCTGCCGATGAACTTGCGCTTGTCCTCCGGATCGGTGAGCCCGGCGAGGCCAGAGAGGAACAGCTCCTCCGCGTCGACGTGGACGAGCGGGATGTTGTAATGGCCGCGGAACAGCGAGACGACCTGCTCGCTCTCGCCCAGCCGCATCAGGCCGTGATCGACGAAGACGCAGGTCAGTTGCTCGCCGATCGCCTCGTGGATCAGCACTGCGGCGACCGCTGAATCGACCCCGCCCGAGAGGCCGCAGATCACCCGGCCCGAACCGACCTGGGCGCGGATTTCCTCGATCTTGGTCTTGCGGAACTCGGCCATGGTCCAGTCGCCGGCGCAGCCGCATACGTGGCGCACGAAGTTGGCGATCAGCTTGGCGCCGTCGGGGGTGTGGTAGACCTCGGGGT
>DASQJV010000301.1:0-2309 GCA_035630855.1 Allosphingosinicella sp.
TAGTCGGTGTGCGGCTCCGGCAGATGGAACTTGCGCGAGCCGGCGCCTGGGCCGGCACCGAACAGGCCCCCCGCGGTCAGCGTGCGAAGCGCCGACTCCGTCTGGTAGGTGTCGTGCACGCCGCTTCCGGCGCCGAGGAAGGCGTCGATCCGGGTCGTCGCGACCGGGTAGAAGAAATAGGCGAGGACGATGCCGACGATCCCGGCCAGGGCGAGCAGGCCCAGGGTCCTCAAGGAGACTCCGGAGAGAGTCAGAAGCATCACCCAGGCCGACACGAAGATGATCGTCTCGCCGAAATTGGGCTGCTGCATGAGGAGAAGGGCGATGAGGCCGGTGCAGATGCCCGACAGGGGAACCACCGGCAGGGTCGCGTCCTGCTCCTTCAGCGAAAGCATCCAGGCGATGCTGACGATGTAGAGCGGCTTCAGGAATTCGGACGGCTGGAACTGGGTGAAGCCGACTCCCAGCCAGCGGCGGGCTCCGTTCACCTCGACCCCGACGATCGGGACCAGGAAGAGCAGGCCGGTGAAGACGAGGGTCCCGATCAGGCACCAGCGCTTGGCCTTGGTCCTCGGCAGCATCGAGACGGCGATCATCACCGGCAGGGCGAGGACGATCCACATCAGCTGGCGGTAGAAATAATGGAGCGGCGCATAGCTCACCCCGCCGCCGGATAGGCGCTGGCCGGCCGCGGGCGAGGCGGCGGCGACGGCGATCAGCCCGATCGCGATCAGAACCGCGACGAAGAACAGCAGGATCCGGTCGATCTCCCAGAACCAGCGCCCGGCGGCGCTGCGGTCCGACCGGCCCAGCCGGTTCTCGGTCTTGCTCTTCAGTTGCGCGACTACGCCCATCTACAACGCCTCCACCGCGGCTCGAAAAGCATCGCCCCGAGCCTCGTAATCCCTGAACTGGTCGAACGACGCACAGGCGGGCGAAAGCAGCACGACCTCTCCCGGCTTCGCTTTCTCGGCCGCTTCGGCGACCGCCTCGAACAGCATCTCGCATTCGCTCACCGGCACCTTCGAACGGAGCAGCCGCGCGAACATCGGTCCCGCCTCGCCGATAGTGTAGGCCGCCCGGACATGATCGAGGAACGGCTCGCAGGCCTCGAGGTCGTCGGACTTGGGAAGCCCGCCCAATATCCAGTGCACGGCGGGATAGGCGGCCAGGGCGGGCGCCGCCGAGGTCGGGTTGGTCGCCTTGCTGTCGTTGACGTACAGCACTCCGTTCTTCTCAGCGACCCGCTCCATCCGGTGCGGCAGGCCCGGATAGGTGGCGAGGCCGCGGGCGATCGCTTCGTCCGGAACCTCGAGCAGCTTGGCGGCCGCCACCGCGGCGGCGATGTTCTGGGCGTTGTGCGGGCCCTGCAGCGCCGGCCAGCGCGACTGGTCCTTCACCTGATCCGACGACACCAGCACCTTGCGGCCGCCTATCTGCCCGGCAATGGCCCGGGTGTAATCGTCCTCGGCCGCGATCACCGCGGCATGGCCGGGCGACTGCATGGCGAACAGCCGGGCCTTCGACGCCGCATAATCGTCGACCCCGTCGTAGCGGTCGAGATGATCGGGGGTGATGTTGAGGAGGAGCGAGACGTCGCAATCGAGGCTGTGGGTGAGGTCGATCTGGTAGGAGGAGAGCTCGAGCACATAGACTCCGCCGTCCTCGAGCGGCTCCTGGCCGAGGATCGGGAAGCCGATGTTGCCGGCGAGGGTGGCGGGCCGGCCGGCCGTCCTGACGATATGGTGGATGAGCGCCGCCGTCGTCGACTTGCCGTTGGTTCCGGTGATCCCGACCACCCGGTGCGGCGGAAGCGTGGCCCGGGCCTGGGCGAACAATTCGATGTCCCCGATCAGCGGCACCCGCGCCTCGCGCGCCCGGGCCGCGATCGGATGGCGGTTGAGCGGAACGCCCGGGGAAACGACGATTCCGTCATAGCCGTAAAGCGAGGTCGTCAGCGGATCGGCCATGCGCAGGCCGAGATGCTTCACCTGCTCGCGCGCGGCCTCGTTCTGGTCCCAGGCCATGACCTCGGCGCCGCTCGCCAGCAACGCCTCGACCGTCGCCAGGCCCGAGCGCGCCAGGCCGTAGACGGCATATTTCTTTCCGGCGAAGGCGGGGCTCGCGATCATCTCAGCTTCAGGGTCGAGAGGCCGGCCAGAGCCAGCACGAAGCTGATGATCCAGAAGCGGATCACCACCGTCGGCTCGGACCAGCCCATCTGCTCGAAATGATGGTGGATCGGCGCCATCTTGAAGACCCGCTTGCCGGTCCGCTTGTAGAAGAAGACCTGGATGATGACGCTCATC
>DASQJV010000302.1:0-3064 GCA_035630855.1 Allosphingosinicella sp.
AACGAGCGGCTGATGGCGGCGACCGCGAAGACCGGCCGCGACGTCCGAATCTACGCTTTGTTCATGGTCATCGCCGCCGAGACCGATGAGGAGGCGATGGAGAAATGGATCTCCTATCGCGAGGGCGCCGACGAGGAGGCCATCGCCTGGCTCGGCTTCCAGGGCGCGGCGGACAAGACCAGCGCCACCACCAACGTCCGCCAGCTCGCCGACCGGGAAAGCGCCGTGAACCTCAACATGGGCACTTTGGTCGGCTCGTTCGAAAATGTCGCCCGGATGCTTGACGAAGCCTCGACGGTGCCGAACACTGGCGGGGTGCTGCTGACGTTCGACGACTTCATCGAGGGGACGGAGAATTTCGGCACCCGGATTCAACCGCTGATGAAATGCCGGAGGGGATGATGTTGCTGCTGGCCCTGTTGCTCGGTGCGTCGCCGGACCCGGCCGCCCTCGCCAAGGCCGGGATCACCGGCCGGACCGCGGCGCCGGACGCGCAGGTCGCCCGGGCGGCCCTGAACGAAGCCGGCGGATTCGCCGCCGGGCCGTCGCTGAAATGCAGCGAGATGGGCGGCGCCCGGGCGTCGCTGATGCCCAAGGGCTGGGTCCCGGCGGATTCCAATTTCCGGATCGGCCCGAAAGGCGCCCGCTACGAGCGCTGGGACATCCGGCTCTGCGGCAAGGACGTGCCCTTCCTGGTCGTCTTCTGGAAGGACAAGAAAGCGGGACCGCAATTCCAGGTCGCCCACCCCTTCCCGGCCGGTCCGGCCAAGCCTGGGAAGCCATAGCGCTCAGGGGTCGAACCCGCTCCGATCCCGTTCGGGCTGAGCCTGTCGAAGCCCTCTCCTTCAAATGTACCGGGAAGAAGAATGCCTTTCGACAAGCTCAGGTCGAACGGAGGAATGTCCTCAGGCCGCGGCCTTCCGGATCGCGCGCTCGAGCAGCGCGTCGTCGGCCACCGGAGCGACCACCGCCAGGCCGCCGACTTCGTCGCGGCGGGCGATGAGGAGAACGAACTCCTCCTTGCCAGGAATGTCGACATGGCCGAGCGGACGGGCGGTGCGCAGGACGGCCCTGGCCGCTTCGCCCGAATCGGGCTTGGGCTCGGGGCGGCGGGCCCGGCGCTCGGCCTGGACGAGGGCTTTCAGACCCTCGCTCTCCAACCGCTCGCGAAGAGCGCCGGAGGGCAGATCCTGGCGGCGGGCCCAGCTCAGGGCGGCGGCGAATTCGGTCAGCCGCGCCTTGTCGTAATCGCTTCCGAAGACGAGCTTGACGACCGGGGTCATCGGCGCCCGCGCCTGGGCCTTCAATCCGGCATCCCGGAGCAGCTCGGCATAGGATTCGCCGTCGGCTTCGGCGGCGAGGGCGAAATCGTAGGCGAGGCCCAGCGCCCGGTAGAGCGCGGCCCGGCTGCGCTGGTCGGCGCCGCGGGCGGCGTCGGCGCTGTCGCGGGCGATTCCGAGCCGGTCGGCGAGGCCGGCGTCGAGGTCGAGCTCGGGCTCGTCCCAGCACGCCTCGGCCGGGGTGTCGAGATCGAGCGGCTCGGCATTGGGGCCGTCGGCCCAGACCGGGCTCGCCCCGGGCTGGGCGGCCGCGGCGAGAGCGGCTGAGGCCTGGTGGGCGATCGCAGAGGCGGTCGCGCTGTCGGCGATCTCCTTCCAGTTGATCACCCCGTAGATGAAGTCGATCGCGTCGCCGGTCGAGGAGAAGGGCATCAATATGCCACGGTACATGGTGTTCCGGCCGCGCTGGCCGACGAACTCGGCCTCGAAGCCGATCGGCGCCTTGTTGGCGATGATCTGCATGTAGTGATCGGTCAGCCGCGAGAGCAGCGAGCGCTTGGGAACGTCGCTGATCCGGCGGACGTCGCCGATCAGGTCGCATTCCTCGCGAAGCGCGTCGCCGAGCCAGGCGATCTTCGGATCGTCGCCGCCTTCCGAGAAGTCGAGCAGGACGCTGTTCGGCCCGAAGTCGCCCAGCGCCTCGGGATCGAGCGCCTTGATCGAGGGATAGGCCCGGCCGTCGAGGAGCGAGACCCAGTAATTGTAGGCGCGGACGTGCATCCGCCGCTCGTCGAGGCCGATCTCGGGCGGAACCTCGATGCCGCCGTCGTCCTCGACCGCGCCATAGTCCGACTGCTCGTCAAATGCCCGCAGGCTGTCCATCAGGCGGTCCTTGTGCTCCCCAGTGAGGGCACCTTGCGCCGGACGTGGTTGAAAAACCGTTAAGCTTTGTGAACACCCGGGAGGGCCGTCACTTGTCATCGCCGGGCGCCGCTGATAGACGCGCGCCTTCCTTCGGGAACGCCGCTTTAGCTCAGCCGGTAGAGCACATCATTCGTAATGATGGGGTCGGGTGTTCGAGTCACCCAAGCGGCACCACCTTCACAATTTGCCGCCGAGAGTGCGCCGGAGGACGGCGGGCGCGAGCCCGTCCCTGCAACCCGCCGCAGCTAATTGCCATGTTGTCGCATGACATATCATGTTTATTGACGTTTAAGACATGATATATCATGTTGCTGGCATGCCCCGAGCTTCTCGTGCCGCCTCCAGCCTGCCTCCCCAGAGCCGTCGAGCCATTGCCCGACTCGGCGAGGATATCGCGACGGCGCGCCGTCGCAGGCGCATTCCGCAGCGGTTGATGGCGGAACGGATGCTAGTTTCGGTGCAGACGCTGCAGCGTCTCGAGGCCGGCGATCTTCGTGACGCGCGGATCGCGGCGGATCTTGAAGACCGGACCCTTCATCTCGTTGAGGTGCGCCAGCTCCGCTTTGCGCTGCTCGGCGTCCTCGACCATCGTGCGGAACTTGTAGAAGCGGAACCTGCGCGCACCGAGTCCGCACCGATCCTGAGCGAAGAAGATCGGACCTCGCGAGGTGAGCTTCACCGCGATCGCAACCAGCACAAACAGCGGTGCAAGGACGATCAGACCGACCACGCTACCGACCACGTCGCTAGATCGTTTGAGCACCAACGATGTGCTCGACCTTGGTTGAGGTCGGACTTCCGCTGCGACTTCTGCCAGCGATCGTCGCGTCTCCGCCGCAGGTGGTGGCGGCGTTGCCTCC
>DASQJV010000303.1:0-4069 GCA_035630855.1 Allosphingosinicella sp.
GGTCGTAGGCCCTTACCTTCTCGAGAAGTTCATATTGCCGAAGCACCGCCCCAACATGGGGTGGGGCGGTGCTGCGATGCAACACTATTCGGGTATGTCTATTCAATTCCTCCCCCGCATTCGCGGGGGAGGGGGACCGCGCGAAGCGCGGTGGAGGGGCTCTTCGGAGTCGGCAAGGCCCCTCCACCATGCTTCGCATGGTCCCCCTCCCCCGGAAATCCGGGGGAGGACTGTCTCGCTACCTCGCCCTCGCGTTGCACTTGCCGAGGGCGGCCGAATCGAGCGGCTGGCCGCCGACGGTGAAGCTGCGGAGGGTCCCGACCTGGCGGACCAGGGCCGAGCAGTCGACCGCCGGCCGGCTGTTGCCCTGGGGCGCGACGCAGCCGCCGGGGCCGCATTTCCAGACGATCTCCTTGACGACCAGTCGGGCCGCGGCAGGCGGGCTGGCGGGTTCCGCCCGGTACTGCGTGCCGGCGAAGGCGGTCCCGCCCATCAGCGAGGCGGTGAGGACGAAGGCCAGCAATGAGGAGGTGAGTTGCCGGGTCATGACAGGCTCCTTTCAGTTGCGATATGCAACCTAGTAAGCATGTCAGTTTCAGTTTGCAACTGGAAAATTGTGTCTTATGTTGCAGCGGTGAAAAAAGCTAAGGTCAGCCGATGAGCCGTGCGGAGCAATTGCGGGAGGTGTTCGCGGAATGCGGCATCGGCGCCGCCCTCGAGGTGGTCGGCGAGCGCTGGTCGTTCCTGATCCTGCGCGGCGCGTTCAACGGCCTCAGGCATTTCGAGGAGTTCCAGACTAACCTCGGCATCGCCCGCAACATATTGTCCAACCGCCTCGGCCGCCTGGTCGAGCACGGGATCCTCCGCCGCGACCCCGATCCGGCCGACCGCCGCAAGGTCACCTACCGGCTGACCGACAAGGGGCGGGACCTGCTTCCGGTCCTCCTCTCGCTCCGCCAGTGGGGGGAGCGCTGGATTTCCGGCCATCCCAGCAACCCGGTCCTGGTCGACCGCTATACGAGGAAGCCGATCGCGCCGATGGCCGTGCGGTCGGCCGACGGCCGCGAGATCAGCCTGCGCGACATGGAATGGGTCGACCGCGACGAGCTCGAGCGCGAGAGCAGCGCGGCTTGACCTGAAGAAATCCTCCCCGCGATTTCGCGGGGAGGGGGACCGCGCGGAGCGCGGTGGAGGGGTTCTTCCAACGCTGAAAGAACCCCTCCACCAGGCTTCGCCTGGTCCCCCTCCCCGGCAAATGCCGGGGAGGAGTTTCTAGTCCGGCTTCACCCTCAGCGGCAGCGACTCGAACAGCTCCGGCTCCCCGGCCCGCTTCGCCCCTTCTATCTCCAGGATCCGGAACTTGGTCGCGACTCCACCCGGAGCCGAGAAGCCGCCGCTGCGGCCGTCGGCGGCGAGCACCCGGTGGCAGGGGATGACGATCGGCGCGGGGTTGCGGCCGAGCGCGATCCCGACCGCCTGGGCGGCGCCGGGAGCGCCGATGTCGCGGGCGATGTCGCCATAGGTCCGGACCTCGCCGCAGGGGATCCGCCGAGCCGCCTGCCAGACGTTGCGCTCGAACGCCGAGCCTTCGGCGTCGACCGGGATATCGCTAAGGTCGGTCCTGCCGCCGTCGAGCAGGCCGGCGATCCGCGCCATGGCCGAGGCCGCGAAGGGCGGCGGCTCGGCCTCGGCGGCGCCCGGGAACCGCTTCTCCAGCGAGGCCCGTGCCCGCTCGTCCGAGGCCTCCGGAAGCGCCGCACCCACGACAAGGCCGCCGCGCCACACGAGGGCGCAGCGGCCTATCGCCGTGTCGAAGAGAGCGTAGCCGCTCTCGGACGAATTATTCGTAGTCGCCGCCGGCATTGTTGTTGCGCGGCGGCGCGGCCGCGGTCAGGCGAAGCGCCTCGGCCGAAGCGGAGAGCGAGCCGACCTCGTCGGGCGCCTCGTCGTCGTCGACCTGGACCCGCTGGAGCCCGGAGATCAAAGCCTCCTCGAGATGCTTCGGCTTCACCGTCTCCTCGGCGATCTCGCGCAGCGCGACGACCGGATTCTTGTCGCGGTCGCGGTCGATGGTGAGCTCCGCTCCACCCGACACCTGCCGGGCCCGCTGGGCCGCGAGCAGAACGAGATCGAACCGGTTGGGGATCTTGTCGACACAATCTTCGACGGTAACGCGCGCCATGAAAGCAGCTCCGCTAAGCACCATTGCTGGGGGAAGCCGGCGAGATACGGACGAGGAGGCCGAAAGTCAATGATTTGCGGACGCGGCCGCGCCCTGGCTGCTCCCCGGCGACGGCCGGGGCCCAGGCTTGCGCCGCAACGGGATCCCGGCCTTCGCCGGGAAACGAGAAAGGCTTGCTCTCCCCGCCCCAGGCACGCATGCACCCCTCCATGGCGGAGGAAGAAGCGCACCGGCCGGGTCTTTCGCTCGAGGTGGCGGGCAACCGGCTGACCCTTCTCGCCGACGGGCCCGAGCGGCTCGACGCCCTGCTCGAGCTGATCGGCGGCGCCAAAGAGAGCCTGCGCTTCCTCTATTACATGTTCATGGACGACTCCTCGGGGACGAAGGTGCGCGACGCGCTGATCGCCGCGGCCGGGCGGGGAGTGCGGGTGTCCCTGCTCGTCGACGGCTTCGGCTCGACCGCCAATCGCGACTTCTTCCGGCCGCTCGAGGCGGCGGGGATCGCCTTCTGCCAGTTCAGCCCGAAATTCGGCCGCCGCTATCTGCTTCGCAACCACCAGAAGCTGGCTCTGGCCGACGGCGAGCGGGTGATCATCGGCGGCTTCAACGTCTCCGACGATTATTTCGGGACGGTCGAATCGGGGGCCTGGCGGGATATCGGGCTTCGAGTCGAAGGCGCCTCGGTCGCCTGCCTCGCCGGCTATTTCGACAGCCTGTTCCGCTGGACCCTCAATCCCGACGCCCGGGTCCGCGACATCCGCAAGCTGCTCCAGCAGAGCAGCGTCACCCGGGGCCGGCTTCACTGGCTGTTCGGAGGGCCCTCGCGCCGGCTCAGCCCCTGGGCCCGCGCCGTCCGCCGCGACATGAGGAGCGCCCGCCGGCTCGACCTCGTCGCCGCCTATTTCGCGCCGAGCTTCGGGATGCTCCGGCGCCTCGCCGGCATTTCCCGCCGCGGCGGCCAGGTCCGGATCGTCACCGCCTCCAGGTCCGACAACAACGCCACCATCGCCGCGGCGAGGAGCACTTACTGGTGGCTGCTTCGGCGCGGAGTGGCGATCTTCGAATATTCCCCGACCAAGCTCCACACCAAGCTCTTCGTCATCGGCGACGTCGTCCACATCGGCTCCGCCAATTTCGACATGCGGAGCCTGTTCCTGAACCTCGAGATGATGCTTCGGGTCGACGATCCCGCCTTCGCGGCGGAAATGCGCCGGTTCGTCGACGGCGAGGTGGCGAATTCGGAGCCGATCACGCTCGAGAGCCACCGCCGCAACCGGACCTGGCTCAACCGCCTGAGGTGGGCGATCGGCTATTTCATCGTCGCCATCGCCGACTATCGGATCGCGAAAAGGCTCAATTTCAGGGACGTGGGCCTGCCGAGGCCTTGATCCTCCCCATGCGCAGCATGGGGAGGGGGACCACCCGAAGGGTGGTGGAGGGGTAACTTCCGAGGAATCAGAGGATCAGGCACAGGACGGCGAAGGCCTGCGCCTTCTACCCCTCCACCATGCTTCGCATGGTCCCCCTCCCCATCTTCGATGGGGAGGAAAATCAGTCGCGCCAGGCCCAGAACAGGGTGGCCGGAGGCACGTTCACCCATTCGAAGCCGCGGTCGATCCGGTCGAAATAGGGGGCGATGAAGTCGCGCACCTTGGGCGAGAATTGATAGACCAGAAAGGCGCCGCCCGGCCGGAGCGCCTCGGCGGTCTCCTCGGCGATCTTCGGGCCGATTCCGGGCGGAAGGGTCGAGAAGGGCAGGCCGGACAGGATATAGTCGGCATGGTCGAAGCCGAAGCTGGCCATGATCTCGCGGACGTCGGCGGCCGAGCCGGTCACCGCCCGGAGCCGCGAATCGCGGATCTTGCCGGTGAGGTATTTGGTGAAATC
>DASQJV010000304.1:0-2006 GCA_035630855.1 Allosphingosinicella sp.
TCCCCGGCCTGTGGCGGGGAGCCGTTTTCAAGTCGAAGCGGCTCGCTCGCCGCCGGGCCGGCGAAAGGGCCCTTATTGGCTTCAGGCCTTGTTCTGCTCGATATAGTCGATCGCGTCCTTGACCGTGGTGATCTTCTCCGCGGCGTCGTCGGGGATCTCGACCCCGAATTCCTCCTCGAAGGCCATCACCAGCTCAACGATGTCGAGACTGTCGGCGCCGAGATCGTCGATGAAGCTCGCTTCCTCGGTGACCTTCTCGGCCTCGACGCCGAGATGCTCGACGACGATTTTCTTCACGCGATCGGACGTCTCGCTGCTCATGTTTCCTGCCCTTCCCTAGGTCTTGGTTTTGCGATGCCCTAGCCGCTCCCTGCCGGGGCTGGCAAGGGGATGCGTCACAGCATCGCCATGCCGCCGTTGACGTGGAGCGTCTGCCCGGTGACGTAACCGGCCTCCCGGCTGGCGAGATAAACGGCGGCCGCGGCCACGTCGTTCCCCTCGCCGAGGCGGCCGGCGGGGATCCGGCCGAGCAGAGTCTCCTTCTGAGCGTCGGGCAGAGCGTCGGTCATCGCCGAGGCGATGAAGCCCGGAGCGATGCAGTTGACGGTGATGCCCCGGCTCGCGACCTCCTGGGCCAGAGCCTTCGACATGCCGACCAGGCCGGCCTTGGAGGCGGCGTAATTGGCCTGGCCGGGATTGCCGGTCGCTCCGACCACGGAGGTGATCGAGATGATCCGGCCGTGCCGGGCCCGCATCATCGGCTTCAGCGCCGCCCGGGCGAGCCGGAAAGCGGCCTCGAGGTTGATTCGGATGACGTCCGACCATTCCTCGTCCTTCATCCGCATGGCGAGGTTGTCGCGGGTCACTCCCGCATTGTTGACGAGGATGTCGAGCTTGCCGAGCGCCTCCACCGCCTGCGGCACGAGCGCGTCGACCGCGGCCGGGTCGGAGAGGTTGCACGCAAGCGCGACATGGTCGCCGCCGAGCCCGGCGCGGAAGGCCTCCAGCTTCTCAGCGTTGGACCCGGACACCGCCAGCCGGGCCCCCTGCCCCGCCAGCGCCGCCGCGATCGCCGAGCCGATGCCTCCCGAGGCCCCTGTGACGAGGGCGGTCATTCCTGAAAGGTCGAACATGCGTGTCTCCGTACCAAGGCCGTCATGCCGAACTTGATCCGGCATCCATGAACATGTCGCTGCGAGCTTTCCATCTGCGGTGTTCATGGACCCCGGATCAAGTCCGGGGTGACGGGTCAGATTTCCTTCACCAGCGCATCGATGTCGTCCATCGTGACGACGCTGGTCACCTTCGAGTCCGGGGCGATGCGCTTGACCATCGGCCCCAGCACCTTGCCTCCGAACTCGACGAAATGGTCGACCCCGGCCCCGGCCATGGCGGCGACGCTCTCGCGCCAGCGGACCATTCCGGTGACCTGCTCGACCAGCAGCCGGCGGATCTCGTCCGGATCCTCGACCGCCGAGGCGGTGACGTTGGCATAGAGCGGCACCGCGGGCTCGTCGATCGCGACCTCGGCCAGCGCCTGCTCCATCTCGCGGGCGGCGGGCTCCATCAGCGGCGAGTGGAAGGGTGCCGAGACCGGCAGCAGCACGGCCCGCTTGGCGCCTTTCTCCTTGGCGATCTCGAGCGCCCGCTCGACCGCTCCGCGATGGCCCGAGATGACGACTTGCGAGGGATCGTTGTCGTTGGCGACGGTGCACACCTCGCCCTGCGCCGCCGCTTCGGCGACCGCCCGGGCGATCTCGACGCTGGCTCCGAGCAGGGCCGCCATCGCCCCCTCCCCGACCGGCACGGCGCGCTGCATCGCCTGGCCGCGAAGCTTGAGGAGGCGCGCCGTCGTCGCGAGGTCGAAGCTTCCGGCGGCGCACAGAGCGCTATATTCGCCGAGGCTGTGGCCGGCGACGAAATCCGCCTTGTCGAGCGAGATGCCCGATACAAGGAGCGTCGCCACCGCATTGGCCATGATCGCGGGCTGGGCATTTTCGGTGAGG
>DASQJV010000305.1:0-2000 GCA_035630855.1 Allosphingosinicella sp.
GCAGTATGTCGCTCCTCGCCACCGCCGCCGCCCGTCCCGGGCTCACCGACCTCGCGCCAACCGGTCCGGAGCAAAGGACCTGGGCCTGGTATCATTATGCGTCGCTCTGGATCGGGATGGTCGTCGCCGTGCCCGGCTGGATGCTGGCGGCCGGCTTGATCGAGCAGGGCATGTCGGCCTGGCAGGCGGCCGGGACGGTGCTCCTCGGAAATGTCGTCGTGCTCGTGCCGATGCTATTGATCGGCCATGCCGGCGCCCGCCACGGAATCCCTTATGCGGTGCTCGCCAGAGCTTCGTTCGGGACCCGCGGCGCCCGGCTGCCGGCGCTGGCCCGGGCGCTGGTCGCCTGCGGCTGGTACGGCATCCAGACCTGGATCGGCGGCATGGCGCTGCTGACCCTGCTCGGAGTGCTGCTCGGCCGCGACCTGCGCGGGTCGCCGCTGCCCGTCCTCGACATCGGCCCCGGCCAGCTCGCCGCCTTCGCCTCCTTCTGGGTGATCCAGCTCTTCTTCGTGCGCAAGGGGCTGGTGACGATCCGGCGCCTCGAGACCTGGACGGCGCCGCTCAAGATCCTCGTCTGCATCGCGCTCGTCTGGTGGGCTCTGGACCGCGCCGGCGGAGTCGGGCCGATCTTCGCCGCGCCGTCGGCCTTCGCCCCCGGCGGCGCCCGGGAAGGGCAGCTCTGGACCGTTTTCTGGCCCGCTTTGACGGCGATGGTCGGCTATTGGGCGACTCTGGCGCTCAATATCCCCGACTTCACCCGCTTCGCCCGCAGCCAGAAGGACCAGATCGTCGGCCAGAGCCTCGGCCTGCCGCCGATGATGGGCCTGATCGCTTTGGCCAGCGTGATCACCACCTCGGCGACGGTGGCGATCTACGGCCGGGCGATCTGGGACCCGGTCGAGCTCGCCGGCACCCTGGCCGGCCCGTTCGTGCTGCTCGGCCTCATCGTCATCACTGTCGACACCGTCTCGTGCAACATCGCCGCCAACCTTGTCTCGGCGGCCTACGACTTCTCGTCATTGAAGCCGAAGCTCATCTCCTACCGCACCGGCGGTACGATCACCGCGATCGTCGGAGTGCTGATCATGCCCTGGAAGCTGCTCGAGACGACCGGCGGCTACATCTTCGTCTGGCTGGCCGGCTACAGCGCCCTGCTGGGTCCGATCGCGGGGATCCTGATCGCCGATTACTGGCTGGTCCGCCGCACCCGGCTCGACGTCGACGCCCTCTACCGCGAGGGCGGCCCCTATTCCTATCGCCGCGGCTGGAACCCGGCGGCGCTGATCGCCTTCGCGGCAGGCGTGCTGCCCAATTTGCCCGGCTTTCTGAAGACGGCCGCGCCGGACGCCTTCGCCTGGATCGGCGCGGGCTGGGCGGCGGCCTACGCTTATGCCTGGTTCATCGGCTTGACGGTGGCGCTAGTCGTCTATGCGGGGCTGATGCGGAATCTGCATCCCGGCGAAGGCCGGGACCCGGTCCGAACCTAAAGCTGAGCCCCGGCCTTCGCCGGGGAATGGTCAGGCCGCGCTCTCGCCTTTCTTCTCGGCATAGACCCGGATCGGGTCCTTGCGGCCCTCGACCACGTCCTTGTCGATCATCACCTCGTCGACCCCGTCCATCGAGGGCAGGTCGAACATCGTGTCGAGGAGGATGTTCTCGAGGATGGAGCGCAAGCCCCGGGCGCCGGTCTTGCGCTCGATCGCCTTCTTGGCGACCGAGACCAGGGCGTCGTCGGTGAAGCTCAGCTTCACGTCCTCCATGTCGAACAGCTTGGCATACTGCTTGATCAGCGCGTTCTTCGGCTCCTTGAGGATCTTGACCAGGGCGACCTCGTCGAGATCCTCCAGGGTCGCGATCACCGGCAGGCGGCCGACGAATTCGGGGATCAGGCCGAACTTCAGCAGATCCTCGGGCTCGACCTTGCGGAAGATCTCACCGGTGCGCCGGTCGTCGGGCGACTGCACCTTCGCCGCGAAACCGATCGAGGTGCCCCGGCC
>DASQJV010000306.1:0-4369 GCA_035630855.1 Allosphingosinicella sp.
AGGCGCCGATTCTGCACGTCAACGGCGACGATCCCGAGGCGGTGACCTTCGCGTGCAAGCTCGCCATCGAATATCGCCAGAAGTTCAACCGCGACATCGTCATCGACATGTGGTGCTACCGCCGCTTCGGCCACAACGAGGGCGACGAGCCGAGCTTCACCCAGCCTTTGATGTATCAGGAGATCCGCCAGCATCAGCCGATCTCCGCGCTCTACGCGGCGCGGCTCGAGCCGGAAGGGGTTATCGAGAAGGGTTGGGTCGACGGCGAGATCGCCGCCTTCACCGCCTTGCTCGAGCAGGAGTTCGAGGCGGCCAAATCCTATCTGCCGAACAAGGCGGACTGGTTCGAGGGTGCCTGGTCGGGGCTCGGCAAGCCCAAGGCGGCGATCACCGAGCGGCGCAACGTCGCCACCGGCTGCTCCGAGGAGACGCTCCGCGACGTCGGCAAGACTCTGACCACGGTCCCCGAAGGCCTCAACGTGCACAAGACGCTGGGGCGGATCATCGACGCCCGGCGCGAAATGGTTGCGAGCGGCGAGGGGTTCGACTGGGCGACGGCCGAGGCGCTCGCCTTCGGCACCCTGGTGCGCGAGAACCATCCGGTGCGCCTGTCCGGCCAGGATTCGGGCCGCGGCACGTTCAGCCAGCGCCATGCGGCGTGGATCGATCAGACCGACGGGCACAAATACATCCCGCTGACCCAGGTCGGCCCGGCCCGGTTCGAGGTGCGCGACAGCCCGCTCTCCGAATTCGGCGTGCTCGGCTTCGAATATGGCTGGTCGCTCGCCGACCCGCAGACGCTCGTTCTGTGGGAGGCGCAGTTCGGCGATTTCGCCAACGGCGCGCAGGTGATCATCGACCAGTTCATCGCCGCGGGCGAGGCCAAGTGGCTGCGCGCCTCCGGCCTCGTCCTGCTGCTGCCGCACGGCTACGAGGGGCAGGGGCCGGAGCACAGCTCGGCGCGGCCCGAGCGCTTCCTCCAGCTCTGCGCCGAGGACAATCTGCAGGTCGCCAATTGCACCACCCCGGCCAACTATTTCCACCTGCTCCGCCGCCAGATGCACCGCGATTTCCGCAAGCCTTTGGTGGTGATGACGCCCAAATCGCTGCTTCGGCACAAGAGCGCGGTCTCGAGCCTCGCCGACTTCGCCGGAGAGAGCCATTTCATGCGGATCCTCTCCGATCCCAACCCGCCGAAGGATGCCGACGTGAAGCGGCTGGTCCTGTGCACCGGCAAGCTCTCCTACGAGCTGATCGAGGCGCGCGACAAAGCGGGCGACGCGACCACCTCGATCGTCCGGATCGAGCAGCTCTATCCCTTCCCGGGCGAGGCGTTGCTGGCGCGGCTCAAGCGGATGACCAACCTCGAGGAGGTGGTCTGGGCGCAGGAAGAGCCGCAGAACCAGGGCTATTGGGCCCATGTCGAGCCGCGCATCGAGCGGCGGCTCGGCGAGGCCAAGCTGAAGCCGAAGCGTCCGGTCTATGCCGGGCGCGCGCCGGCCGCCTCCCCGGCGACGGGCCTGGCCAAGCGCCATGCGGCCGAGCAGGCCGCCTTGATCGCCGACGCGCTCGGCCATAGCAGCGCGTCAACCGCGCAGAGGAAAGCGAGCTAGAATGGCGAGTGAAGTCAAAGTCCCGGCTCTGGGCGAATCGATCACCGAGGCGACGCTCGGCGCGTGGCTGAAGCAGCCCGGCGACGCGGTCGCACAGGACGAGCCGATCGCCAGCCTCGAGACCGACAAGGTCGCGGTCGAGGTCCCCTCGCCGGTCGCCGGAACGATGGGCGAGCAGCGCGCGGCGGTCGGCGACACGGTCGCGGTCGGCGCGGTGATCGCCACCGTCGAGGCGGGTGCGGCGGCGACTCCGGTCAACCCGCAGGGCGCGGGCGAGAATATCGCTCCCAAGGAAGCGCCCGCTCCGGCTCCGGCCGCGGCGCCTTCCGAGCCCGAAGAGGGCGAGGACGCGCCGCATCTGACGCTGTCGCCGGCCGTGCGCCGGATCGTGCTCGAGCACCATCTCGATCCCTCGAAGATCAAAGGCACCGGCAAGGACGGGCGGCTGACGAAGGACGACGTTCTCGCCGCCGCCGAGGCATCCAAGGAGGAAGCCCCCGCTCCGGCGGCGGCGCCAGCTCAGCCTCAGAAGGAGGGTGTGCCGCCGCCGCCCGCGCCGCGCCAGCAAGGTGAGCGCCGCGAAGAGCGGGTGCGGATGACGCGCCTGCGCCAGACGATCGCCAAGCGGCTCAAGGAAGCCCAGAACACCGCCGCCCTGCTGACGACGTTCAACGACGTCGACATGTCGGAAATCCTCGCCGCGCGGAGCCGCTACAAGGATCTGTTCGAGAAGAAGCACGGCATCCGCCTGGGCTTCATGGGCTTCTTCGTGAAGGCGGCGGCGCTCGCCGCGCGCGACGTGCCCTCGGTCAACGCCTCGATCGAGGGCGAGGAGATCGTCTATCACGACTATATGGACGTCTCGGTCGCGGTCTCCGCGCCGAACGGCCTCGTCGTCCCCGTCATCCGCGACGCCCATGCGATGAGCTTCGCCGAGATCGAAAAGACGATCGCCGATTTCGGCAAGCGCGCCAAGGACGGCACGCTCAAGATGGAGGAGATGCAGGGCGGGACGTTCACCATCTCCAACGGCGGCGTGTTCGGCTCGCTCCTTTCGACCCCGATCATCAACCCGCCGCAGAGCGCCGTGCTCGGCATGCACCGGATCGAGGAGCGCCCCGTGGTCAAGGACGGCCAGATCGTCGCCCGCCCCATGATGTATCTCGCGCTCTCCTACGACCACCGCCTGATCGACGGCCGAGAGGCGGTCACCTTCCTGGTGCGGATGAAGGAAGCCCTGGAAGACCCGACGAGATTGCTGATCGACCTATGAACCGTTCGGGCTGAGCTTGTCGAAGCCCTCTCCTTCGGCGCGGAAGGAGGAAGAAAGGAAAGCCCTTCGACAAGCTCAGGGCGAACGGAGTTTTGAATGCCAGAGACCAATTTCGACGTGATCGTGATCGGCGCCGGCCCCGGCGGCTATGTCGCCGCCATTCGCGCGGCGCAGCTGGGGCTGAAGACGGCCTGCGTCGAGAGCCGGGAGACGCTCGGCGGGACCTGCCTCAACGTCGGCTGCATCCCCTCCAAGGCGCTGCTCCACGCCTCGGAGCTGTTCGAGGAAGCGGCGCACGGGACGATGGCCAAATGGGGGATCAAGGCGAAGGAGGTCGAGCTCGACCTCGACGTCATGCACGCGGGACGTCTGGAGGCGGTCGGCGGGCTGACCAAGGGCATCGAGTTCCTGTTCAAGAAAAACAAGGTGACCTGGCTCAAGGGGCACGCCAAGTTCACCGGGCCGGCCGCCATCGACGTCGCCGGTCAGGCTTATTCGGCGAAGAGCATCGTCATCGCCACCGGTTCGTCGGTCACCCCGCTTCCCGGGGTCGAGATCGACCAGGAAAGGATCGTCGATTCCACCGGCGCCCTGGAGCTGGCCAAGGTGCCCGGCCACATGGTGGTGATCGGCGGCGGAGTGATCGGGCTGGAGCTCGGGTCGGTCTGGCGGCGGCTCGGCGCGAAGGTGACGGTGGTCGAATATCTCGACCAGATATTGCCGGGGATGGACGGCGAGGTCCGCAAGGAGGCGGCCAAGATCTTCAAGAAGCAGGGCTTCGAGATCCGCACCTCGACCAAGGTGACGAAGGCGGAGAAGACGGGGGCGGGAGTCGCCCTCACCGTCGAGCCCGCGCAGGGGGGAGAGGCGCAGACGATCGAGGCGGACGTGGTGCTGGTCTCGATCGGGCGGCGGCCCAATACCGAGGGGCTCAGCCTCGAAGCCGCGGGAGTCCAGCTCAACCAGCGCGGGCAGATCGAGGTCGACCACGACTTCAAGACCGGGGTCGAGGGCATCTACGCGATCGGCGACGTCACCCCGGGACCGATGCTCGCCCACAAGGCGGAGGATGAGGGGATCGCGGTCGCCGAGATCCTCGCCGGCCAGGTCGGGATCATCAACCACGACGTCATTCCCGGAGTCGTCTACACCTTCCCGGAGATCGCCTCGGTCGGCAAGACCGAGGAGGAGTTGAAGGAGGCGGGCGTCGTCTACAGCACCGGGAAATTCCCGTTCACCGCGAACGGCCGCGCCAAGGCCAACCATCAGACCGACGGCTTCGTGAAAATCCTGGCCGATGCCAAGACCGATCGTGTGCTCGGCGTGCATATCGTGGGTTCGGATGCCGGCAACATGATCGCGCAGGCGGCGGTGGCGATGGAGTTCGGCGCCGCCGCCGAGGATATCGCGCGTACCTGTCATCCCCATCCGACGCTGAGCGAAGCCGTCAAGGAGGCGGCGCTTGCGGTAGGCAGGCGCGCAA
>DASQJV010000307.1:0-3998 GCA_035630855.1 Allosphingosinicella sp.
CCCTTCGTGAAGCATTATATGGACAAGCATCCGGAGGTTCAGGACCTCCTGGCCTAGCCCGTCATCCCGGCGAAGGCCGGGATCTCGGGTCGAGAAGTCTCGGCGGGTCTCCTTGAGGTCCCGGCCTTCGCCGGGATGACGGAAGCGTCAAAAGCTCGACCTTACCCCCAGGACCAGACTCTTCGTCTCCGGATCTTCGCCCTCCTCCCGGGTGAGGCGGGCGGTTCGGCCGAGGTCGCGGGACCAGCTGAGGCCGACATAAGGGGCGAAGGCCTCCTTGATCTCGTAGCGCAGGCGCAGGCCCGCCTCGGCGTAGCCGAAGCCCCGGCCGAGGCCGAGCTCAGGCATGTCCTCGCCGTAATAGTCGAGCTCGGCGCTCGGCTGGGCGACCAGCGCTCCCACCAGGGGCTGGTTGTAATAGCCGGCGAGGCGCGCGCTCGGCTCCCCCTTGTTCGACAGATAGGCCCAGCCGCCGAGCCACAGGGCCTCGCCGTCGTCATATTGCGCGCCGAGAACTCCGTAAAAGCGATCGGGTCCCGACTGGGAATCCCAGCGCCCGCCCGCGTTCAAGTCGACGGCGCCGCCGAGGTTGCGGCTGTAGAGGAGGTTGAGCTCGTGATAGTCCGGGCGACCCCAGGCCGGGCCGTCGCCGCTGGTGCCGAGCCAGAGCCGGTGGCGGTCGCCGCCGATCAGCGCCGAGAAGTCCCAGGCATAGCCGTCGCGGCCCTCCTGGGCGGCATATTCGAACCGGTCGAGCAGGCCCCATTGCAGCCAGCTCCGGCGCTTCGTCGGCGGAGCTTCCGGGTCGGACGGGGCGTCGGGCGCGTCGACCGCCTGGTAGGAGAGGCGCCGGGGCTCGGCGAGCCCGTCGTCGACGACCGGCTCGTAATCGAGGCGCTGCGCGGCCGCGGGCGCCGAGACGATCAGGAGGAAGAAGAACGGGCTTCGCATGGCCCGCCGTCATAAAGCCTCCGGGTTAAAACGGGCTTAGGCACCCCGTCATTCCGGCGAAGGCCGGAATCCATGAACACGGAGGGAAGCGATGACCCGCGGGCGTCCGTGTTCATGGATCCCGGATCAAGTCCGGGATGACGTCGACATTCTTCGCATCGCCGCTACAGCGAATAGCCGCCGTCGCTGACCAGGCAGGCGCCGGTCATGAAGGCGGCGTCGTCCGACAGCAGGAAGACGATCTGGGCGGCGATCTCCTCCGGCTTGCCGAAGCGGGCGAGGGGGGTATTGCCGGCCATCGCCTTGAATGCGGCCGCCTTGCCCTGCCGCTCGACCAGTTCGTTGAACGAAGGCAGGCCTTCCCAGATCGGGGTCTCGACCCCGCCCGGAGCGATCGAATTGACCCTGATTCCGAGCGGCGCCCCCTCCTTCGCCGCGATCCGGGCGAGGTGGATCACCGCCGCCTTGGACGCCCCGTAGGCGGCGATTCCGGCCTCGGCCTTGATCCCGGCGACCGAGGCGGTGAGGACGATCCCGCCGCCCGTGTCGCGCATCGCCCTCATCGCCGCCTGCAGGGTGAGGAAGGCGCCGTCGAGGTTGATCGACATGATCCGGCGCCACTCGGCGAAGCCGGTGTCGGCGATCGGCCCGCCGGCCCCGATTCCGGCATTGATGACGGCGTGGGTGAGGCCGGTCAGATCCTCGCGCTCCCACAGCCTTTCGTCGGCGACGTCGCCGATCCTGATCTGGCGCTCGCAGGGCAGTGTGAAGGCGAAGTCGCGCAGGCGGTCCTCGTCCCGGTCCATCAGGATGAGCTTGCGGGCGCCGGCCTCGGCGAGCCGGGTGGCGGTGGCGGCGCCGATCCCGGAGGCGGCTCCGGTGATCAGGACGATGGCGTTGGCGAAGTCGGGCATGGCGGGGGAGTGTAGCGGCTCTTCCCCTCCCCGCAAGGGACGGGCGACGTCAGGCGAAGACGCTGCCGAGATCGCGGATCGCGGAACGCTGCTCGCCGCGCAGCAGCTGCGCATGCCTCAGCAGCGCCACGCAGACGAGGAGGTTGACCGGGACGATGACGGCCAGGATGACGATCGAGCTGGCGCTGGGCTCCGGGCCGTTGCGAAAGGCGCCCGCGAAGCGGGCCAGGTAACCGCCCATATCCCACATCGTGTAGACGCTGAGCAGCAAGGCGAACAGTCGCCAGAACCAAAGCGGCCGGGCCGCGTGGCCGTAAGCGTAGGCCAGCACTCCGGCGAGCGCGATCCAGACGATCGCAATGTAGACCATCCCCACGGCGGAGGTCAGGATGACGGCGGCGAGGCTGACCAGCCCGCCTGCGGCGAACACGAGCCAGGCGAACAGGCGCCAGGGCCAGACCGGCCTGCCCTCCCGCCTCACTTCAGGCGACTTCGCCGATGCCGAGCTCGCCGAGCTTGCGGTAGAGGGTCGAGCGGCCGATCCCGAGGCGGCGGGCCACTTCGGTCATGCGGCCGCGATAATGGCCGATGGCGAGACGGATGACGTCGGCCTCGATCGCCTCGAGGGGCCGAAGATTGCCGTCGGGATCGTAGAGGGTGATTCCCGGGCCGTTGGACAGGGCCGCCTGCTGCGAGGCGCCGTTCAGGGCCGGCCGGTGATAGTCGCTGGCGCGGCGCGACAGGGTCGATTCCTGGGCGATCTGGGGGAAGTCGGTGGCGGTCAGCGCATTGCCGTCGCACAGGACGGCGGCGCGGAACAGGGCGTTCTGAAGCTGGCGGACGTTGCCCGGCCAGCCGTAGCGCATCAGCACCTCGAGGCCGTCGTCGGTGATCGAGAGATGGCGCATGCCTGGCTGCTCGGCGATCCGGGCGAGCAGGTGGCGGGCGAGGGGCGGGATGTCGCTGGCCCGGTCGCGCAGGGGCGGGATCGGCACGTGGACGACGTTGAGCCGGTAGTAGAGATCCTCGCGGAAGCGCCCTCGGGCGACCTCGTCGGCGAGGCGGCGGTTGGTCGCCGCGATGATCCGGACGTCGACCATGTGGATGGCCCGGCCGCCGATGCGCTGGATCTCCCCGGTTTCCAGGGCCCGGAGCAACTTGACCTGGGTCTCGAGCGGAAGCTCGCCGATCTCGTCGAGGAACAGGGTCGAGCCGTCGGCATCCTCGAAGCGGCCGATATGGCGATCGAAGGCTCCGGTGAAGGCGCCTTTCTCATGCCCGAACAGGACCGATTCGACGAGATTCTCGGGGATCGCTCCGCAATTGACGGTGATCATCGGCTTGCGGCCGCGCGGGGAGGCGGTGTGGATCGCCTGGGCGATGACCTCCTTGCCGGAGCCGCTCTCGCCCTCGATCAGAACCGAGACTCGAGCCCGGGCGGCCTTGGCGGCGACGGCGAGGGCCGAGCGGAAGGGCGGCGCCGAGCCGACGATCTCCTCGAAGGCGAGCGGCCGGTTGGAGATCTTCTCGGAGAGCGGCCGAAGCTCGCCGCCGCCGCGCTGGCGCCGGTCGGTGGCGGCGTTGAGCGCCGCGAGCAGGCTGTCGGGCGCGATCGGCTTGACCAGGAAGTCATGGGCTCCGGCGCGCATCGCCTCGACCGCGACCGCGACCGAGGTCTGGGCGGTCATGACCAGCAGCGGCAGGTCCGGACGAAGCGCCCTGATCTGCTCGATCACTCCGGTCCCGTCCGGTCCGGGCAGCCAATGGTCGAGGAGGATTGCGTCGACCGGCGGGCCGTCGACGTCGGTGAGGATCCTGGCCGCCGAGTCGACGTCGGGCGCGCCCCTCACCCACCAGCCGGCGCGGGCGCCTATGGCGGTGACCAGCCGCCGCTGGGCGGGCTCGTCGTCGATCAGCAGCAGGCATCGCGTCGGGTCCGGCCGCATCGTCGCTCCTTTTGGCTTCCTGACGACGCTCTAGCCCCGCCCCGGTAAAGGTCGGCTTAAAACGGGACGGATGGGACGGGGTCGCGCCCGAGATGCCTCGCGATGTTTGGCCAAGCCACTGGATTGAAACCCATAATTCGCCACCAAAAAATAAAATTTACAAACGAGCCTTGTTTGTTCTATTTTT
>DASQJV010000308.1:0-3521 GCA_035630855.1 Allosphingosinicella sp.
CCCTCAGCACCCAGGCGAGCGCGAACTGGGCGAGGCTGAGGCCCGCCTCGGCGGCGAGAGGCTTCAGCCGCTCCACCGCCTCCAGCACCGGCCGCTGCAGCAGCCGGTCCATCCAGCCGCCCATCTCCTCGCTGGTCGCCCGGCTTCCGGCGGGCGGCGGGCGGTCGGGCCCGTACTTGCCGGTGAGGACTCCCTGGGCCAGCGGCGACCAGACGATCTGCGAAATGCCGTTGGCGGCGCAGAGCGGGATCACCGCCTCCTCCGGCTGCCGCCAGAGCAGCGAATATTGCGGCTGGCTGGAGACGAACTTCTCGACCCCGGCCATCTCCACCGCCGCGCGAATCTTGTCCGCCGGCCATTCCGAGAAGCCGATGTAGCGCGCCTTGCCCGACCGCACCGCCCGGGTCAGCGCCTCCATGGTCTCCTCGAGCGGGGTCTCCTCGTCGTAGCGGTGGCATTGGTAGAGGTCGACATGGTCGGTCCGAAGGCGCCCGAGCGACGAGTCGAGCTGCTTCTCCACCTGCGCCCGCGACAGGCCGCGGTCGGTCTCCGTCATCGGGAAGAAGAGCTTGGTGGCGAGCACGTAGCCGTCGCGCGGCCGCCCCTCCAGCACCTCGCCGAGAAAGCTCTCCGCCGCCCCGCGCCCGTAGATGTTGGCGGTGTCGATGAAGTTGATGCCGAGATCGAAAGCCTTGTCGACCACCGCCGCCGCCCGCTCGCGCTCGACCCCGACCCCGAAGGTCAGCCACGATCCCAGCGAGATTTCCGAAACCTGAAGGTCGCTCGACCCGAGCCTGCGATAGCGCATGTCCGCCTCCCTGCCTGTAAGCCCTTAAAGCCGATTAAGCGGCGATCGTTCCCCGCGCTCCCTACAGCCGCCTGATCCGGGGCTCGGCGCGGGGCTTCTCGAACAGGGCTTTCATCGCCCAGACCATCGCGTCGGCCCGGTCCGGCGAGCCGCCGCCTTCATATCCGGCGCAGGTCAGCCGGGTCAGCTCGTCCTCGAGCGCCGGGAAGCTTCCCGCCAGGCGGGCCCTTCCGGTCTCGAAGCGCAAGGCGATAGGCTCCGCCCGCGCCGACTTGCTGGGCCCGGCGTGGACCAGCTTGACCGGAATCCCGGAATCGGCGGCCCTCAGCACGCTCTCGACCATGTCGCCGCCCTGGTTCTTCTCGGCGACGATCCGGCTGGCGTCCCAGGCCTCGAACGCGGCCACCGCGCGCGCCGCCCAGCCTTCGGGCCGCATCCCGCCGACGCTGTGGTCGCCGACCACATAGGCGATCCCGTCCGCCGCCAGCCCGCAGGCGACGATTCCGCAGGTTCCGTTCGGGCTCGTCGGAGGGTCGACCCCGATCACGACCCGCACCAGCGGCGGCGCCGCCGCCACCCGGCCCCCGTCGAGCAGCTCGCGGGTCCAGAGTGCCCCATCGGCCTCCTCGACCAGCTCGCCGTCCAGCTCCTGCTGGCCGAGCCGGGTGCCGCCATACATGCCGATCACGGCGTCCCGGAAATCCTCGGCGGAGAAAGGATTGTCCGAAGTCCGGCCGCGAGTGACCGCGCAGCGCGGCAGCGCCATCAGGCTCTTGAGCAGCGGTATCGGCCTCGGAGTCGTCGTGACGATCGTCCTCGGCGCCGTCCCGAGCCTCATCCCGAGCATCAGATTGTCCCAGCTCGCCTTCGCCCGCGGCCATTTGGCGAGCTCGTCGCACCAGGCATAATGATGCTGCGGCCCGCGCAGCATCGAAGGCCGCTCAGCCGAATAAGCGAAGGCGATGGCGCCGTTCCCGAAGTCGAGGCGATGCTTGCTCGGCTGCCAGTCCGCCCGCTCGCCGGTCCTGGCGGTGGCGAGCAGGCCGCTCTCGCCTTCCACCATCACCCGGGCCACCTCGTCGAGGCTGCCCCCGACCAGGGCGATGCGAAGCGGATCCCCGCTTCCCTTGGCGCCGGCCGCCGCGGCCTCCCTCACCCGGGCCCAGATCCATTCCGCTCCGACCCGGGTCTTGCCGAAGCCGCGTCCGGCGACGATCGCCCATATCCGCCAGTCGCCCGCCGGCTCCTGCTGGCCTCCGCGCGCGCCCCACCACCATTCCTCGACGATCGCCCGGACCGCCGGCGGGGGAAGGCCGGCGATCACCCGCCGAAGGGTCTCCGGCGGCAGCCCGGCCAGCGTCAGCAGGGCCGCCTTCGCTTCGTTCCTCGCCTCGCTGTCGAGGGGAGGGTAATCGTCCGAAGGACGGGCGGTGGGACCTTCGCGGCTCATGTCCCGGACTCCGGCTCCGGCGGCGGGGCGATCGGGATCCTGAGCGCCTTCAATCTTTTCTGGAGCAGCTTGATCGCGTCGGCGAAGCTCCAGATCGTCAGCGCCTCGCGCGAGCGCGCCATCGGGCCGAGCCGTCCGGTCCGCCGGCGCCACTGGTTCAGCAGCTTGATCTGCCGGTCGAACTCGGCGGCGGCCTCGCCGGCCGGGACGATCCCAGCCTTGAGCCGCTCCAGCGCCGCCAGCCGCTCGCGCACCGCTTCCTCCTCGAGATGCTTGTAGCCCTGCTCGAGAGCGGCATCGCAGGCGGCATCGAACTCGGGATATTTCAGCCGGTGGTTGCGGACGGTGGAGACGCTCACTGCGGCCGCTTCCGCCGCCGCGGCGAGGTCGCATGTGCCCGCGAAATGGGCGAGGAAGATTTCCTTCCTGGAGTCGGTGAAGCGCAGCTGGCGGGTCTTGCGGAGCTGGAGCCGCCGGCCGTTGCCCGGCCTGATCAGCCGGGGCGCGTTGCTCGCCTCCATCGCCTCCGCCCAGGCGGCGGCGAAATCGGGATCCGCCCTTCGCTTCCGGTAGAAGCTCGAAACATTGAACCCGGCGGCTTCCGCCGCCTTCGCGACGCTCTCCCCGCGCCGGAGCGCGTGGATGAACCGCCCCATGGCCAGCGCGTCGACCCGCCTCTCCGGCCCCCCGCGCCGCCGCTTACCCTCTGACCCCGAATCCCTCATGCCCATAATGGAACATAAATAGAACGAAAAGTAAAATCCTATTTTTCAGAGGCTTAGCATCTGAAACTCTTCCGAAATCTGTGATATTTCAAATCCGGTGTGAACTCGCCCAAATCCCCGACTCGCGCGAATCGGGCCGCGCGGCGCTTTTCATGCGCGGTGGAATCGAGTCCCCTGCAAAGGTGCCATCCATCCCGCGCCGGCCTGGCCGCCCGCGGGCCCTCTTCGCGGCATTGCGGCTTGGCGTGAGACTATTCCCCGACGCGGCTGCCCCGCTCCGGAGAGGCGAAAAATGGTGTCGGGCACCAATTTCTACCGAGCCGCTTTTCGGGCGCGGTGGCATTGAGTGCAGGGCCGGGTGCCGTCGATCCTGCGCCGGCCTGCCCCTCTCGTAGAGCTTCTTTGCGGCTTTGCGGCTTTGCGTGAGATTATTGCCCAACGCGTCTGTCCGCTCCGAAGCTGGGAAAAAGGTCTCACGCGAAGCCGCAAAGCCGCAAAGGAGAAAGGGAGCGGAATTCCCTTTTCTACGTCACGCCTT
>DASQJV010000309.1:0-5836 GCA_035630855.1 Allosphingosinicella sp.
AGCCGGCCTGCGGCGCGCCCTGCTGGGTGAGCAGGTAGATGTTCATTCCGCGGCGGATGGAGTCGAGCGCCCTTGTGTCGCCGAGATGCCGGTAGACCATGGTCAGGAATTTGACGTTCTCGGCGGCGACGTCGTCGTTGAAGGTGACGTAGCTCTGATATTCCGGATAGCCGGGATCGTAGGGCCAGCGCTGCGGCCAGCCGCCGCTGGGATATTGGCTCTCCAGGACGAAGTTCACCGCCCGCTCGAGCGCGGGACGGTATTTCGGATCGCGCTTCTCGAGATAGAGGCGAAGAAGGAACTGGGCGCTTTCCGAGGTGCCCATGTCGTCGAACGTGGCATTGTCGGAATAATGCTGGAATTCCTCCATCCGCCACGCATTCCTGCCGATCGTCTCATACCAATGCTTCGTCGACGACGGACCGGCGAAGTCGATGAAATAATTCCAGCCGCCGCTGCGGTGCTGGCCCCAGATCAGGGCGCCGCCGACCTTCTCGGCGGCCGAATAATAATATTCGTCGCCGGTGGCGTGATAGGCGTCGAGGAAGAGGTGGCCCATCGTCGCGGTGCCCGGCGGCTGGACCCAGATCATGCTCGGCTTGGCCTCGATCTCGCCCCAGCGCCGCGACATGTCGGGAAGGTAGGACCAGACGTAGCCGCCCCTGGTCGAGACCTTGTCGACCATGAAGGTCGTCGCCCGCTTCATCGTCCGCTCGATCTCGGCGCGGCTCTGGCCGGAGGCGGGGGCGGCGAAGCCGATGAGGAGGAGCAGGGCGGCGAACAGTCGTTTCACTCGAACAATCCCTTCTTTCGGGCCCAGGCGAAGAACAGCTCCTGCCAGCCCTCGACACTCTTACCCCGCGCCAGCCGAAGGCCGAAGCCGTGGCCGCCGTCGGCGAACAAATGGGTCTCGACCGGGATCTTCCTCGCCAGCAGGGCGGCCCGGAGGAGCAGGGTGTTCTCGACCACGACCGAGCTGTCGTCCTCGGCATGGAGGAGGAAGGCCGGCGGGGCGTCGGCGGGCACGTTGAGGTGCGGCGAATGCGCCCGCTCGCGCTCGGCGGGGGCGTTCTCGCCGACCAGATTCTTTCGCGAGCCGGCGTGGGCGGTCGGCAGGGTCATCGATACGACGGGGTAGATCGGCGCCGCGAGATCGGGGCGGGCGGAAACGCGGTCGGCCGCATCGACGGGGGCATAGACCCTCGCTCCGAACCGGGTCATCAGATCGGCGCAGAGGTGGCCGCCGGCGGAGAAGCCCATGGCGCAGATGCGCTTGGGGTCGAGGTCGTAGCGCGAAGCCCGGTGGCGGATCAGGCGCATCGCCCGCTGGGCGTCGGCGAGCGGAGTGTCCGGGCCGCTCGCCCAGCCTTCGTGGGGAAGCCGGTAAAAGAGGACGAAGGCGGTCACTCCGCGGGCGGCGAGAAGCCGCGCCATCTCATAGCCTTCCTTGTCGATCACCACCCAATTGTAGCCGCCGCCCGGAGTGATCAGGACCGCCGCGCCGTTGGGGCTCGGGGGGCGGAACACCGCCATCCGCGGCCGGCTGATGCCGAAGACGTAGCGGTCGTTATAGGACGGGTCCCTGCTCCGCTCCCTGACCGTCTCGACCGGCGGCTTCGCCGGGGCGCCCGGCGCCCCGCCGGGCCAGAGGTCGATCGTCTCATTGGGCTCGGGCGAGGAAATGTGCGGCGAATCCGGAGTCGCGGGCGGGCGCGTCTGGGCCGATGCGCGCCCGGCCACGCCGAGGGCAAGAGTGCCGAGCAGGGCGGTTCGGCGGTCGATCCTCATGCCAGCGCCCGGAACGTGAAGTTGGAAAAGCGCGCCTCGCCCCGGCCGGCGGAATAGAGGCCCGGCCGCAGCATCAGGAAGCCGCCGCGGACATTGTGGTGGTAGCCCGACACTTCCATGCCGCGGTCGAAGCGGGTCCAGCTCCGGCCGCCGTCGCCGCTCGTGTCGTAGGTGACGATATGGCGGTCGTTGGTCACCCGGATCCGCATCTTGCGCCCGTGCGGGTTGGCCGGGCGGCCGCGCTCGATCCCATATTGGTGAGTGACGAAGCGGGTCTCGTCGAAGCCGAGCCCGCAATAGAGGCGCTCGTCGTAGAAGAGGATCAGGCCGGCGACCCCGCCCGGATCGATCTCCACGTCCGCCTCGAAGCGATAGGCCTGGTCGCCGGCGATGAGCAGCAGCGGCGAGGAGTCGGACGGAGCCTTGCCGCGCGCCTTCAGCACCAGGCGGTTCCCCTCCACCCGGGCCCGGGAGCGTTCGTCGGGAGCGGGCTTGAAGAAGTTCCACTTGCTGCCCAGCGCCAGCGCCGAGAAATCGTCCGAGAGGGGCTGGCCGTGCGGGCCGGCCCGGCCGCCCTTCGGCTTGGGGAGCGGCTTCGAGAGGTCGCCGCCGGTCATCCTGAACCAGCCGTCCGCCGTCCATTCGATCCGGTCGAGCAGGGTCTGGCGGCCGAGCGTCCAATAGCCGTTCTCATAGCCGTGATAGACGGTCCACCAGTCGCCGGCCGGGCCCTCGACCAGGGTGGCGTGGCCGCGCGACCACCAGCGTTCGCGAACGTCGGTGGTCCGAACCAGCGGGTTGTTCGGGCAATTCTCCCAGGGGCCGTGGATCGAGCGCGAGCGCGCGGCGATCACCATATGGCCGGTGGGCGGCCCGGCGGTCCCGCCGACCGCGGTGATCAGGTAGAAATAATCGCCGTGGCGGGTGATCTTCGGTCCCTCGGGCGAGAAGCCCTCGACCACCCAGTCGGGCGGGTAGCGCCAGGGATCGTAGACATGCTCGGGCTCGCCGATCCGCTCCAGCCCGTCGTCGGAGAGCCGGACCCGGTCGCCGCCCGACAGGAACAGCCAGCGCGACCCGTCCTCGCCGACGGCATGGCCCGGGTCGATATGGTTGGGCAGCTTCAGGTCGATCGGATCGCTCCACGGCCCTTCGATCCGGTCCGCCCAGATGACGTAGCTGGTGTTGGGCGAGGCCTTGACGGGCACGTAGAGGAAGTAGCGGCCGTTGTGCCTGACGAGCTCCGGCGCCCAGACCGAGCCGATGTTGCGGGTGAGGGCGGCGGTGACCGGTCGCCAGTTCACCAGGTCCCGGCTGTGCCAGATGACCAGGCCCGGATAGGAATCGAAGGTCGAGAAGGTCATGTAATAATCCGGACCGTTCTTGAGGACGGTCGGATCGGGATGGTCGCCGGCGACGATCGGGTTGAGGAAGTTGCCGTCGCCGAGGTCCGCCCGGCGCTGGCCCTCGAAACCTCGGCCCCAGGCGGGCGGCCGAGCGCGGCTCGCCTGGGCGAGAAGGGGCGCCGGAAGGATGACCGCCGCCCCGCCCGCCAGGGCCCCCGTGAGCGCGGTGCGTCGGTCAACCTTCACGGATGCGCCCGCTACATCTTCACTCGGGCGCCGAACAGGATCGTGCGGCCGAAATGATTATACTCGTAATTGCGGTTCGCATCGACGTCGGTCCAGCGGTCGCGATAGGTGTCGAGAAGGTTGACGCCCTCGAGCGACAATTCGATTTTCTCGGTGATCTTGTAGCGGACCGAGGCGTCGAGGTTCCAGGTCGAGTTGTAGCCCTCGAAGACGTTGCCGGTGCCGCTGTTGGCGTCGGCGAAGCGGCTCCGGTAGCTGCCCGACACGCGGGCGCTGAACACGTCGTCCTCATAATAGAGGGTCGCGTTGAACGCCTTCTTCGACAGGCCGAACAGGGTTCCGCGCCGGGTCGTCGCGACGTTGGGGCCGAAGGCGCAGGTCGGCGGAACGCAGGTCACCACCGTCGGGCCGGCGACGTTGTAGGTGGCGCTCGAGTCGATAAGGGTTCCGTTCACGATCCCGCCGAAGTGGGACAGGAATCCCGGAAGGAAGGTGAACGGCGCCTGCAGCGACACCTCGACGCCCTTGAGGCTGGCGCCGCTTCCATTGCCGATCGAGTTGATCGTCCACAGCTGCCCTTCCGGGCGCTGCGCGGCCGGAGAGCTGGGCGGGATGACGGACAGCGGAAGGCCCGTCGACTCGAAGGTGCCCGAGCGGGTCTCCGCGACCGGGAAGCTGGCGACGTCCTTCTTGAAGAAGGCGACCGAGAAGATCGACTGCGGCCGGAAATACCATTCGAAGGCGAGGTCGTAGGCGGTGGCCCGGAACGGATCGAGGAACGGATTGCCGTAGGTGACCCGGTAGTTGAAGCCGTCGACCGAGCCGCCGGGAGTGAGGTTGCCGAGGGTTGGGCGGGTGATGACGTCGGCCGCCGCCAACCGGATGATGAGATTCTCGGCCGGGAACAGCGCGATGTTCACCGCCGGCAGGAAATCGTTGTAGCTCCGGTCGACGGTGACCCGGGTGCCGCTGCTGAGGCCGGTCGACGTCTGGTCGGTATGGACGTAGCGGACTCCGGCATTGGCAGCGTAGCGGAGGCCGAGCAAAGTGCCTTTGAGGTCGACCTGGAGGTAGCCGCCTTTCACCGTCTCGACGACCCCGCGGGTGTTGCCGGCGTCGATGGCCGGGGTGCGGTTGTACAGGCCGGTGAAATCGGTCCCGGTGGCGAGGTTGGGAATCAGCCAGCTGGTCGTGGTTCCCGCCGGCTGGCCCGCTTTGCCGAGCTGGAACAGCTCGCTGAGAGCGGCCGTCACCGGGAAGCCGTAGACCGCGGTCGGTCCGAAAGCCGAGGTCGGCGAGCAGGTGATGGTTCCGAGCACGGCGTCGAGCCCGCCATTGCCGCAGACGACCGTATCGCGGGTAAAGCCCTCGGTGTCGAAGCTGAAGCGGCGATAGACTCCGCCGAGCTTGACCGTGAAGCCTTCGGCCACATCATATTCGGTGCGAAGCTGGGCGGTGCGGAACTTGTTGACCGTGTCGGAGGGACGGTCGCGTATCTCGGAGAGCTGGAAGACTCCAGGCTCGGTGACGCTGGTCCCGAAGCTCAGGACCGGGTGGCGCGAATCCGTATAATCGTAATGATAGCCCTGGGCGTCGCGGTCGTCGAAAACGAGCGTCGTCTCGACCGGGATGCTGGCGTCCGACTGGGAGAAGCCGCCGAGCAAGGTGAACCGGAACTTGTCGGTGATGTCCTGGTCCCAGGTCGCCCCGAGCTGGTAGAATTCGGTCTTGGAGCGGCGCAGATAATGCTCGGTGCGGACCCAGGCGTCGTTGAACGTGCCGCTGACGAGATTGTTGGTCGCCGGATCGATCTCGAAAGCGGTTATGTCGATCGACCGCTCGTTGGATCGGAACAGCACCTCTGCCCACTTCTCCTCGCGCACCTCCTTGAAGGTCGAATAGAGGCCGTCGAGCGACACCTTGGTGGAATCGTTGGGGGCCCATTGGACGCTGCCGGTGATTCCGAGCCGTTCGCGGTCGTGACCCACTTCGCCGTAGCGGGGGATTCGGGGATGGAAGGCGAGGGCGGCCGAATCGCAGATCGGGCTCGGCCGGTAAATGCCGCCGGAATTGGGACGCGGCGTCGTGTAGACGGGGTTGGCCGTCGTCCCGGTAAAGTTCCAGAAGCAAGGCGTGCCGTTGACCGAATCGAAGCGGGCCTGGGCCCAGCGCACGGTGTTGTTGCCGAGCTCGAGCGTGTCCGTCTTCTGGTAGGCCGCGGAGATGGCGGCGCCGAACGTGCCGTCCGCCGACTTCCAGGAGAGCAGCCCGGCGACCCGCGGGCCGACGTTCTTGCTGAGGTCGTTATACGAGGCCTGGGCCGAGCCCACCAGCGTCAGGCCGCGCCGGCCGCCGAGCGTGTTGCCGGTGTTGAGGTCGACCACCGCGCCCAGCGAGCCCTCGTCGAGCGACGATTCGGCGGTCTTGTGGACGACGATCGAGTTGAACAGCTCGGA
>DASQJV010000310.1:0-3875 GCA_035630855.1 Allosphingosinicella sp.
CCTGAGGAAGCTGGCGAAGCAGCGGAAGCTGGCGGCCTGACCGTCATCCCGGCGAAGGCCGGGATCCATAAATTAGGTTGAATCGCCTGAACCCGTTCGCCCTGAGCCTGTCGAAGGGCCTTCCTTCTTGTTGCGCAAGGAAAAGGAGAGGGCTTCGACGAGCTCAGCCCGAACGGAGATAGCGCAATCTGACTGCCGAACGCTCCAGTGGTCCCGGCCTTCGCCGGGATGACGGTCAGGCCGCCAGCTTCCGCTGCTTCGCCAGCTTCCTCAGGATCATGTCGCGCTTGAGGCGCGAGAGATAGTCGATGAACAGGATGCCCTCGAGATGGTCCATCTCGTGCTGGAGGCAGGTGGCGAGCATGCCCTCCAGCTCCTCCTCATGGACCTTGCCGTCGCGATCGAGCCAGCGGGCTCGGATCGTGTCGGGGCGCTCGACCTCGGCATATTGGTCGGGGACGGAGAGGCAGCCCTCGTTATAGGGCCTCGGCGTCTCCGACTTGCGCAATATCTCGGGGTTGATGAACACCAGGGGATTGCGGACCGGCTCGCCGCCCTCCTCCTCCGGGTCCTGCAGGTCGATGACCAGGATCCTTTTGGGCACTCCGACCTGGATCGCGGCCAGGCCGATCCCGGGCGCGGCGTACATGGTCTCGAACATGTCGTCGATCAGGGTCTGGATCTCGGGCGTGATCGCCTCGACCGGCGAGGAGATCTGCCGGAGCAGAGGGTCCGGAGCTTCGATGATGGGACGGATGGCCATGGCGATAATCTAGGTATCGCAGGGCTTTTCGTCAACGCGACGGGTAGAGCAGGAAGCGCCGCCGCTCCTCCAGCCAGGCCTCCTCGTCGGGCAGGGCGAGGGCGTCGAGGTCGCCCGGCGCGGCCGCGCTATCGTCCACCCACTCGCGCAGGCCGGGCCCGCCGTTGATGACGTCGATGGCGAGCTTGTTGAACTCATATTCGTACGGGAAGTCGCGCCACAGGCCGTAATCGGGGCGGAGCCGGCGGATCGCCTTGAAGGCCAGCGCCTGCAGCCTCCAGGGGAGGAAGGTGTCGTGGTCGTAATACCGGCCCTCCGGGTGGATTTGGAGCCCGTGGCAGGTCTTGCCCTGATGCTTGTGGAAGGTCGGCTCGAAGGCGATCCGGCGAAGCGCGCAGCCCTCCAGCCATTCCGGAGCGAGGCGACGCATCTCGGCGAGGATCGCGGCGGAATCGAGGTCGGGCGCCCCGAACAGCTCGAGCGGGCGGGTCGTCCCCCGCCCCTCGGACAGGGTGGTGCCCTCGAGCATCACGGTCCCGGCATAGGCTCGCGCCATCCACAGATTGGCGGCATTGGGGCTGGGGTTGATCCAGATCCGCTCGGGCGGCCAGCCGAAGCCGGGGTCGGAGTCCGGCTCGTAGCCCGCCATCTCGATCACGGACAAGTCGACGTCCAGCTTCATCGTCTCGACGAACCAGCGGCCGAGCTCGCCGAGCGTCAGGCCGTGGCGCATCGGCAGCGGACCGGCGCCGACGAAGCTCTCCCAGCCGGGCCGGAGAGTCGTCCCCTCGACCGGTCGGCCGGCCGGGTTGGGACGGTCGAGCACCCAGACCGACTTGCCGTGCGCCGCCGCCGCCTCGAGCACATAGAGCAAAGTGGTGATGAAGGTGTAGATCCGGCAGCCGAGGTCCTGGAGGTCGACCAGGACGACGTCGAACGTGCCCATCGACTGGCCGGTCGGCCGGCGCACCTCGCCATAGAGGCTGAAGACCGGGATATTGTGCTCGGGATCGGTGAAATCGTCCGATTCCACCATATTGTCCTGCTTGTCGCCCCTGAGGCCGTGCTGGGGCCCGAAGGCGGCGGTGACGTTGAGGCCGCAGGCGATGAGGGCGTCGAGCGAATGGGTGAGGTCCTCGGTCACCGAGGCGGGGTGGGCGAGGAGGGCGATCCTCTTGCCTTCGAGCGGCTTGCGCAAAGCGGGGTCGGCGAGGAGGCGGTCGATACCGAATTTCATGGCTGCTCCGCTGGCGGCAGTTCGAGGACAAAGCAAGCGCGGTGGTGGAAGTCAGGCTTGCCGTGCCAGTGCGCCAGCGCCCAGTAGGATTTCGTCCCGTCGCGCTCCTCGATCACGGCGGCGAGGTTGAGACGGCAAGGTCCGGAGGGAAGGTCGGTGCGCAGATCGACCCGAAGCTCGAAGCTGTCGGGCCCAAGGGCCTCCAGCTGGATTTCCGGGTTCGCCGGCAAAGCGGCATCGGGGGGGCTGAGATCGCGATAATATCGCAGAAGGGTAGCCGCCCATTCGCCCGACGGCGAGAAATTGAATTCCCGATAGGCCGTCTCGCACCGCGAGCGCAGGAAGGCCTCGAAGCAGGTCGTTTCCCAGAGGCCATGGCTCCGCAGCGGCGGCCTCGGAGCCGGCAGGACCAGATCGTCCGTCTTCCCTCGGACCGCATAGGTCAGCCGCAGGCGGTCAACGGCCGGCCGCTCGACAGTCACCTCGATCGTGGCGACGGCCTTGCCATGCTCGACGGGATGGGGGCGGAGGGACAGGCGCATAGGTGACGACACACACTCCGTTCGCCCCGATGAAGGGCTTTCATCCTCCCCTCCGGCCTAGGAAAAGGAGAGGGCTTCGACAATCCCGGATCAAGTCCGGGACCGAACGGGTTTGTGTGTGTTAGCCAACATGCTAACCGCCCCGGCCATGTCCGAATACAAATCCTCACTCCTCCGCGTCCTCGACGAGCGCGGCTTCATCCATCAGCTGACCGACGCCGAGGGGCTCGACGCCCTCGCGCAGCGGCAGGTCGTCCCCGGCTACATCGGCTTCGACGCCACCGCGCCCTCGCTCCACGTCGGCTCGCTCATCCAGATCATGATGCTCCGCCGCCTCCAGCAGGCCGGGCACAAGCCGATCGTGCTGATGGGCGGGGGCACGTCGAAGATCGGCGATCCGAGCTTCAAGGACGAGGCGCGCAAGCTCCTCGACGACGCAACCATCGAGGCCAACATCGCCTCGATCAAGCGCGTCTTCGAGCGCTTCCTGACCTTCGGCGACGGGCCGACCGACGCGATCATGCTCGACAATGCCGAGTGGCTCGACAAGCTCGAATATATCCCCTTCCTGCGCGAGATCGGCCAGCATTTCTCGGTCAACCGGATGCTGAGCTTCGACAGCGTCAAGCTGAGGATGGACCGCGAGCAGTCGCTCTCCTTCCTCGAGTTCAACTACATGATCCTCCAGGCCTACGACTTCCTCGAGCTGTCGCGCCGCGCCGAGTGCCGGCTGCAGCTCGGCGGATCGGACCAGTGGGGCAATATCGTCAACGGCATCGAGCTCTGCCGGCGGGTCGACGGCACCCAGGTCTACGGCCTCACCACCCCGCTCATCACCACCGCCGACGGCGGCAAGATGGGCAAGACCGAGAAAGGCGCGATCTGGCTCAACGCCGATCAATTGAGCCCCTACGATTACTGGCAATTCTGGAGGAACGCGCAGGACGCCGACGTCGGCAAGTTCCTGAGGCGGTTCACCGACCTTCCGCTGGACGAGATCGAGCGGCTGGAGGTGCTGGGCGGGGCGGAGATCAACGAGGCGAAGAAGGTGCTCGCGGACGCGGCGACAGCGATGGCGCATGGCGAGGAGGCGGCGTTGGGAGCGGCGGAGACAGCGCGCAGGACGTTCGAGGAAGGAACGAGCGGCGATGACCTTCCAAGCGCGCTCGTGCCGCCGGAGGGGATGAAAATAGCCGATGCACTCGCGAAGTTGGGATTCGTCAGTTCCAATAAGGAAGGACGCAGACAGATCCTCCAAGGCGCGGTGAAGCTCGATGATCGCCCGGTCATCAATGAATTCGAATATGTTCGAGTGGAGGCAGGCCAATTGGCC
>DASQJV010000311.1:0-4956 GCA_035630855.1 Allosphingosinicella sp.
CATAGACTCGAACAAATCCGTCCGCGCCGGCGACGTAGAGCCTGGTCCCGTCCGGGCTCATCACCACATCCGCTGGATTGACCGACGCGACGGGCGCCGACAGGCGCCCGGTTTCTATACTCGACATCTATTGAGACCCCCTTGAACTGGCCGGCGTTCCAACGCCGTCGCTACGAGCGGCCGTCCCCGAGGCCGAATCACCGATCCACGACTGACTTGGTGACTAATTTTGCGTCTTTTTCAAGGCTTTCCTGAAGCGTCAGCGTCTTTTGGACAACCGCTTTCCCAGCGACCGGGCCAGCTTGCCCCACGGCGGCCCCAGCCGCTCGAAGACGTTGACGAAGCCGATCCTGTGCACCGCGCGGGCGTGGCTGAAGCGCTTGAAGCCTTCGTGGCCGTGATAGGCGCCGATGCCGCTCGCGCCGACCCCGCCGAAGGGAAGATTCTCCTGGGCGACGTGCATCAGGGTGCCGTTGAGCGTGACTCCCCCCGAGATCGTCCCGTCGAGCACCCGCTCGCGCTCCCGGCGGCTGTTGCTGAAGCAGTAGAGCGCCAGCGGCCGCTCCCCGGCGGCGACCAGGGCGATCGCCTCGTCCAGGCTTCGATAGGGCAGGACCGGAAGCACCGGCCCGAATATCTCCTCGGTGAGGAAGAGGCTCGAGTCCGGCGCCCCGAGCAGGATCGTCGGTCCGATCTTCCCTTCCGCCCGTGCCCCCTCGTCCTCGTGGCTGAGGATCGTCGCTCCGGCCTGGCGAGCGGCCTCGATCGCGTCGCCGAGGCGGCTGCGGTGGCGCTCGCTGATCAGGCCGGAATAATCGCCGTTGCCGGCGATCGCCGGGTAGGAGCGCCGAACCTGGGCCATCACCGCGTCGGCGAAGGCGCGCTCTTGCCCTTCCGGCACCAGCACGTAATCGGGCGCGATGCAGGTCTGGCCGGCGTTGACGAACTTGCCGAAGGCGACGCTCCGGGCCGCTTTGGCGAGATCGTAGCCGGGGCAGATTATGGTCGGCGACTTGCCGCCGAGCTCGAGGGTCACCGGCACCAGATTGGCGGCGGCGGCCTGGTAGACCTTGCGGCCGACGGCGGTCGAGCCGGTGAACAGCAGATGGTCGAAGGGCAGGCACGCGAAGGCCTGGCCGACCTCGACCCCGCCGGTGATCACCGACACTTCCGATTCGTCGAACCTTTCGGCGACGAGGCGGCGGAGGAGCTCGGAAAAAGCCGGTGTCAGCTCGGAGGGCTTCACCATCGCCCGGTTGCCGGCGGCGAGCGCGTCGACCAGCGGCGAGAGGGCGAGCTGGAGCGGATAGTTCCACGGCGAGATGATCCCGACCACGCCGAGCGGCTCGTGCCGGACCCGGGCGCTCGCCGGCTGGAACAGCGGATCGACCCGGCGCCGTTCGGGCCGCATCCAGCCGGCGAGATGCTTCCGGGCGTGGCGGATCGCGTTCAGGGTCGGGACGATCTCGAGCAGCTCGGTCTCGGTGCGCGAGCGGACCCCGAAATCCTTCGAGATCGCCTCGGCCAAAGCGGCCTCGTTGCCGGCGACGACCGAGCGAAGCCGGCGGAGCCGGTCGAGCCGCAGCCGCAGGTCCGCTGCCGGGCCCTGGCGGGAGGCCCGGTGCTGAAGGTCGAAGAGTCGGCGCGGCTCGCCCTCGTCCGCGACGAGCCTGGCGGCGGATTGATCGGCCATGGTCGGTCCTCCCGGGGAGCTCCATAGCCCATCGCGGCGGTGCAGGCACTCTTAACCCTCTCCCGCTTGCCGCGGGAGAGGAGGGGCCCAAGCGAAGCTTGGGAGGTGAGGGTCTGTACCGCGAACTCAGCAAGACCCTCACCTCCCACCGCTTCGCGGTGGGCCCCTCCTCTCCCGTGAAGAACGGGAGAGGTGTGCGAGCGCTACGGCACCTTTTTGCCTTTGCGTCGCTTGAGCATCCGGCCCATCAGCCGGTCAGCCTCAGGAGCCAGCTATGCCGATCCGGATCGCCATCGTCGGTTACGGGAAGATCGCCAGGGACCAGCACGTCCCCGCCATCGCCGCCGATCCGGGCTTCGTCCTCGCCGCGGTGGTGAGCCCGCGGGCGCCCGCCGAGGCGGGGGTGCCGGTCTTCGCCTCCACCGAGGCGATGCTGGGCGCCATGGCCGGCGAGCTCGACGCGGTCGCCGTCTGCACGCCGCCGACCGTCCGGCTCGCCGTCGCCCGGGCCGCTTTCGCCGCGGGGCTCGACGTCCTGCTCGAGAAGCCGCCGGCGGCGACCCTCGGCGAGATAGAGGAGATCGAGCGGCTCGGCCGGAAGTCGGGCCGGACCCTGTTCACCGCCTGGCATTCGCAGCACGCCGCCGCGGTGGCCGGCGCCCGGGCCGCGCTGGCGGGAAAGACGGTTCGAGCGCTCCGCATCCTCTGGCACGAGGACGTCCGCAAATGGCATCCCGGCCAGGAATGGATCTGGGCGCCGGGCGGCTTCGGGGTGTTCGATCCCGGGATCAACGCCTTGTCGATCGCCACCCGGATCCTGCCGTCGCGGCTGATCGTCCGCGAGGCGGCGCTGTCCTTCCCGGAGAACAGGCAGACCCCGATCGCCGCCCGGATCGCCTTCGAGGGCGAGTCGGGCCGGCTCGAGGCCGACATGGACTGGCGGCGAACCGAAAGCGAGCGCTGGACGATCCGGGTCGAGACCGGGGACGGGACGATTCTCGAGCTGCTCGACGGCGGAGCGCGCATGACCCTCGACGGCGAGCCCCGGGCCGCGCCGAGCAGAGGCGAATATCCGTCCCTCTACGCCCGCTTCGCCGAGCTGATCGGAGCCCGCGAAAGCGACGTCGATCGCGAGCCGCTCCGGATCGTCGCCGACGCCTTCCTCGTCGGCCGGCGGGAAAAGGTCGAGGCCTTCGAATAGCGCCGGACTTGCGGCGCTGGTGCCGGCCCGACGAAGCAATTATAGGATTAACGGCATTTCCGGCGGGGAGCGTGGAAGGATCATGGCGGCCGTGGAAGAGCCTGGCGGGCGCGGCGACACGGCGGGCCGCAACCTGACCTTCTCGATGCTCGAGGCGCTCGGCCGGGCCATCGTCACCGGGGCCTATGAGAGCCGGCGCTTCCCGACCGAGGCGGAGCTCGCGGCCGACCATATGGTGAGCCGGTCGGTCACCCGCGAGGCGGTCAAGATGCTGACCGCCAAGGGCCTCCTCACCGCACGGCCGCGCAAGGGGACAACGGTCCAGCCCTCCTCGTCCTGGAATTTGTTCGACACCGACGTCCTGCGCTGGCTGCTCGAACGCAAATTCTCGCTCGAGCTGCTTCGCCAGTTCAGCGAGCTGAGGATCGCGATCGAGCCGGAAGCGGCGTCGCTCGCCGCGCGCGAGGCGGATCCGGCCGCCATCGCCGAGATCCGCGCCGGCTACGAACGGATGGAGGCCTCGGAAGCCAGCGGCGAGGACAATCTGGAAGCGGACATCGCCTTCCACATCGCCGTCCTCAACGCCTCGGCCAACCCCTTCTACATGCAGTTCCGCGACGTCGTCGCGACCGCGCTCAGAACATCGATCCGATTCACCAACCGCTTCAAGGGCCGGACGGCGAGCCTCCCGGCCCATCACGCCGTGCTGGCGGCGATCGAGGCGGGCGACGCCGCCGGGGCGAGGAGCGCGATGGCGGCGATCATCGCCGAGGTGATGGCGATGATCGAGGATGCCGAACGCGCGGGCTAGCAGGTCTCCGTCATTCCGGCGAAAGCCGGAATCCATGAACATTGTCCGAGGCCAGCTCGCGCCGGCCTGTGTTCATGGATCCCGGGTCGAGCCCGGGATGACGAGAGGTGTTGGACCTGCCGGGAGCCGTGCTACAAGCGGCGGCGTGTCAATTGCATCGGGAGGATCGTTCGCGATGCCAGTCAGTTACCCGCTTTTCCGAGGCCTCGCGGGCCTGATCCTGACCGCCCTCGCCGCCGCTCCCGCGGGTTCGGCCGAGCCCAGCTTCGTCCCGGTGTTCAGGGACAATTTCCCCGACCCCCACGTCGTCGAGCATCAGGGCGAGTATATCGCCTATGCGACCAATGCCGGGATCAACCTGCCGATGCTGACCTCGCGCGACCTCGTCCACTGGAGCTGGGTGACGGGCGCCGACGGCAAGCGCCGCGACGGCATGCCGGCGCTCGCGCCCTGGGTGAAGGAGGGCTTCACCTGGGCGCCGGAGGTGATGAAGGTCGGCGAGAGGTGGCTGCTCTATTACACCGCCGCCCACCGCAAGCGGAACGTCCAGTGCCTCGGAGTCGCCGCCGCCGCCGATCCCCGCGGCCCGTTCGAGGACCGGTCGGCCGAGCCTCTGGTCTGCCAGTTCGACCTCGGCGGGACGATCGACGCCAACCCGTTCCGCGACCAGGACGGCAAGCTCTACCTCTATTACAAGAGCGACGGGAACCGGATCGGCAGGAAGACGGTGATCTGGGGGCAGCGCCTCGCCGAGGACGGCCTCTCCGTCGCCGGAGAACCGGCCGCCCTGGTCGAGGACGACAAGGACTGGGAATGGAAGCTGGTCGAGGCGCCGACGATGGTGCGCTCCCCAGCGGGGCACCAGCTCTTCTTCTCCGCCGCTTTCTTCGGCTGGGACCCGAAGGAGCGGCTGTCGCGCTACGCGACCGGCTACGCGACCTGCGCCGGGCCGCTCGGCCCGTGCCGGGACGCGCCCGAAAACCCCATCCTTCACAGCTTCAACGACAAGGAGGCCGGCTGCCTCAGCGGTCCGGGCCATACCAGCATCTTCCAGACCCGCGGGCGCCACTTCATGGCCTTCCACGCCTGGGAGGCGACCAGGGGCTGCCGAAAGGCCGACGACAAGCGCTACCTCTACGTCGCGCCCCTGTTCTGGAAGGACGGCAAGCCGCAGATCGGAATGAGCCTGAGGGAAACGGGGAAGTAAGGGAATTCGACATCCTGCTTCCCGGCGAAGGCCGGGATCCAGTC
>DASQJV010000312.1:0-3809 GCA_035630855.1 Allosphingosinicella sp.
GGCCGCGATCCGGTCCGGATCGGTGAAGTCGGCGAGCTCGCCGGGAAGGGCGCCGTCGACGAGGGCATGGGCGAGGGCGTCCACGATCTGCACGTCGGCGGCGGAGGGTTCCGCGACGAGGCTATCGGAGTTCATATTTGGCTCCCGAAGGGGCGGCGCGCGGCGCCGTCGGAACAGTCGCGCGCCCTATGCAACTGTGCGGCAGGGCGGGCAACCCCTGCATGGTCCTCCCCATCGCCAGATGGGGAGGGGGACCACACGAAGTGTGGTGGAGGGGTAGGAGGCGCGGAGGCTTTCGGATCGCGCGGGAACCGCCCTGCGTGCTTGCCCTTTACCCCTCCACCATGCTTCGCATGGTCCCCCTCCCCATCTCGCGATGGGGAGGACAAGGAGAGCCCATGTCCCGTCAGTCCGACCATCCGATCGATCCCCTGTTCCTGGAGCGCTGGTCGCCACGGGCGTTCGACGAATCCGAGATACCGGAGCAGGATCTCCTCACCCTGTTCGAGGCGGCGCGCTGGGCGCCGTCGGCGTTCAACTCGCAGCCGTGGCGCTTCCTCTACGCGCTCCGCGGCGACGCGGATTGGGAGCGCTTCCTCGACCTGCTGATCCCGTTCAACCGAAGCTGGGCGAAGAGCGCCTCCGCCCTCGTCTACATTCTCTCCGACAGCCTTCCGATGACCGACAAGGCGACGGGCGAGCCGGCGACGTCGCATACCCACAGCTACGATGCGGGCGCCGCCTGGGTCAGCTTCGCGCTGCAGGCGACCCGCATGGGCTATCAGGCGCACGGAATGTCGGGGGTGGATTTCGACCGGGTGCGGGAGGAGCTCGGGATCCCGCAGCGGTACCGGGTCGAGGCGGCGGCGGTGGTCGGGCGGATCGGCGATCCGGCGACCCTGCCTGAGAAGTTGCGGGCGCGCGAGTTCCCGAGCGGAAGGAAGCCGGTGGAGGAATTCGCTTTCAAGGGCGGCTGGCCGAGCTGAGCGCCACTCCTCCCCGAGCTTGTCTCGGGGAGGAATTTAATTGTGCGGACGCCCCTTCTGGTCAACATTCCGCCTCATGACTGTGGACGCAACCAGCGAAGGCAGAGCCCGCCGCCTCGTCACCCTCCCCGCTCGCCCCGAGCCGATCCGGGTCGCGGCCGAGGAGACGGCCGTCATCGTCGTCGACATGCAGAACGCCTACGCCTCGCCGGGCGGCTATCTCGACCTCGCCGGCTTCGACATCGGCGGCGCGGCGGCGGTGATCGAGCAATGCGCCAAGGCGGTCGAGACCGCGCGCGGCGCCGGCCTTCCGGTGATCTATTTCCAGAACGGCTGGGACGAGGCCTATGTCGAGGCCGGCGGCCCGGGCTCGCCCAACTGGCACAAGTCCAACGCCCTCAAGACGATGCGGGCGCGGCCCGAGCTGGAAGGGAAATTGCTCGCCCGGGGCGGATGGGATTACGCGCTGGTCGAGACTCTCGCCCCGCATCCGGGCGACGTCGTCCTGCCCAAGACGCGCTATTCCGGCTTCTTCAACTCGCAGCTCGATTCGGTGCTCCGCTCGCGCGGCATACGCAACATCGTGCTGGTCGGGATCGCCACCAACGTCTGCGTCGAATCGACTTTGCGCGACGGCTTCTTCCTCGAATATTTCGGGATCATGCTCGAGGACGCGACCCACCAGGCGGGGCCGGACTATCTGCAGAAAGCCAGCGTCTACAATGTCGAGACCTTCTTCGGATGGGTCTCCACGGTGGCCGATTTCTGCGGGGCCTTCGGGCAGATGGCGGAGTAAAGGGCTTGCATCCCAACCCCGTTCGGCCTGAGCCTGTCGAAGGCCTCTTCTTCCTTCCCTGCCCTGGAAAAGGGAGGGGCTTCGACAGGCTCAGCCCGAACGGGTGGGGGCATACCCAGCCATAACCGGAGGCGCCGATGCCGTTCGAATCGATCAACCCGCCGCAATTCCCGACCCCGATCGCGCCCTATTCGGCGGGAACGAAGGCGGGCAACACGGTCTACGTCTCGGGCACCCTCGCCCTCGGACCCGGCGGAACCGTCCTCCATCCCGGCGACGCCGAGGCCCAGACCCGGCACGTGCTGGAGACGATCCGGATCACGCTCGAGGCCGCCGGAGCGAGCCTCGCCGACGTCGCCTTCAACCATATCTTCCTGACCGACTGGGCCGACTATCCGGCGATGAACTCGGTCTATGCCGAATATTTTCCGGGCGCCAAGCCGGCGCGCTACTGCATCCAGTGCGGGCTGGTGAAGCCGGGCCTGGTCGTCGAGATCGCCAGCGTGGCGCATCTCGGCTGATGCCCCACGCGGCCGGCCTCTGGTACGAATGGCACGGCCCGGAGGACGGCCCGGTCCTGATCCTTTCGTCCGGGCTCGGCGGCTCGGGCTCTTACTGGACTCCCAATTTGGCCGCTTTGTCGAGGGACCATCGGGTCCTCGTCTACGACCATCGCGGGACCGGCCGGAGCGGAGCGCTCGCCGACGAGCCGGCGTCGATCGCCGCCATGGCCGACGACGTCCGCGCTCTGATCGACGAGCTCGGCATAAGCCGCCCCTCTTTCCTCGGCCATGCGATCGGCGGCCTGATCGGGCTCGAGCTCGGCGACGTCCTGGCGAAGCGGGTGGTGGTGAACGGCTGGCCGAGGCTCGACCCGCATACCGAGCGCTGCTTCGACGTCCGGCTGGAGCTGCTCCGGTCGAGCGGCCCGGAAGCCTGGGTCAGGGCCCAGCCGATCTTCCTCTACCCGGCCGGCTGGAGCTCGATGAACTCGGGGATGCTCGACGTCGAGGCCGAGCATCAGCTCCAGCGCTTCCCGCCGATCGCGACGGTCGAGAAAAGGATCGCCGCGGCGCGGGCGTTCGAGCTCCGGCCCGGGCCGCCCTGCCCGACCCTGCTCGTCTCCGCCGCGGACGACGTCCTGGTCCCGGCTTTATGCTCCGAGCTGCTCGCCGGCGAGCTCGCGAACGCGACGGTCGAGCGCCTCGACTGGGGCGGCCATGCCTGCAACGTCACCGATCCCGACGCCTTCGAGCGTCTCGTCCTCAAATTCCTAAGGAGCTGAATGGCCATGGAAATCGGCATCTTCGTACCGATCAACAACAATGGCTGGCTGATCAGCGAGACCTCGCCCCAGTACATGCCCAGCTTCGACCTCAACAAGGACATCGCCCAGCGCGCCGAGAAATACGGAGTCGATTTCCTGCTCTCGATGATCAAGCTGAGGGGCTTCGGCGGCAAGACCGAATTCTGGGAATATGGGCTGGAGAGCTTCACCCTGATGGCCGGGCTCGCCGCCGTCACCGAGAAGATCAAGATCTACGCGACCTGCCCGACCCTGGTCGTCCCGCCCGCCTTCGCCGCGCGCATGTGCAACACGATCGATTCGATCAGCCACGGCCGCTTCGGCCTCAATCTGATCACCGGCTGGCAGCGCCCCGAATACAGCCAGATGGGGCTGTGGCCGGGCGACGAGCATTTCCGCAACCGCTACCAGATGCTCGCCGAATATGCCCGGATCCTGCGCGAGCTGTGGGATAAGGGGGTCTCCGACTTCAAGGGCGATTACTATCAAATGGAGGATTGCCGGGTCCGCCCTCGGCCCGAGGGCGAGATGAAGATCATCTGCGCCGGCTCATCGGACGAAGGCCTCGCTTTCTCGGCGCAATGGGCGGATTACGCCTTCTGCCTCGGCAAGGGGGTCAACACGCCGACCGCCTTCGCGCCGAACAACGAGCGGCTGATGGCGGCGACCGCGAAGACCGGCCGCGACGTCCGCATCTACGCCTTGTTCATGGTGATCGCCG
>DASQJV010000313.1:0-8405 GCA_035630855.1 Allosphingosinicella sp.
CGCCTCGCCGCCATCGTCCACGGCATCAAGGGCCGCCTCGCCCGAGGCACCGCCTCCTCGGGCCACGCCGCGCAGATGGCCGCCGGCCTCGAGCCCCTGGCGGAGCGCGCCTGGGAGCAGGCGCTCCGGGCCGGGGCCTGAACCCCGTCATCCCGGCGAAAGCCCGGATCTCGCCGAGCCCCGTCCCGACTCGCCGTCGGTCCCCGTTCTCAAACCAGACGAAATAGGATTTGTCCTATTGTTCTTTTTATGTTCTACTGCAGCGATGGATAGAACCGATTCGCGCCTCGTCCACTCGCTTTCCCCACGCGGCTGCGCCGAACATTTCTTCCTCCCAGGGAAGCCGAAACAATGAAACTTCCGAACCTTCCGGGGAGGCGGAGGGAGGGCGATCCTCCCGCCTATCCCCGCAGTCCGTTTCCCTCTATCCCGAGACCGCGCGCCTGGGGGAGAGAATGACGGATGAGGCTACCCAGACTCGGCTGAGGCGGGCGCTCAGGCAGATCGGCTGGGCCCGGCTCGCCGGGACGGCCGTCTTCCTCCTCCTCGCCCTCCTGCTCGCCCGCTATTCCTGGCACGTGCCGCTGGCCAGCGACGCCGAGCGGGCGCTCTACGACATACGCTTCGAGCGGGCCGCGGCCGCGGTCGCGCAGGACGACCGGATCGTCCTCGTCACCTATGACGACCAGACCCTCCAGGCGCTTCAGAAGCGCTCGCCGCTCGACCGCCGGGTCCTCGCCGAAGCTCTGGCCGCGCTCGATTCGATGCGGCCCAAGGCGATCGGGATCGACATATTGCTCGACCAGCCGCAGGCCGAGGATGAGCAGCTCCTCGCCACTCTGAGGAGCATGAAGACGCCCACCCTGCTCGCTTATGCCGATCCGGCGGAGAATGAGGACCAGATCGGCTTCGAGCAGCACGAGTTCCTCAAGGCGTTCATCGGCCGGGCCCGAACCGCCAAAGTCGGGCCGGCCAGCATCAAGATGGAGCCGGACGTCGAGGACGGGGTCATCCGCCGCTGGCCGGAGCGCAGGGGCAACCTTCCGCCCGAGCTCGCCAATGCGATGACCCGGGACCACCCGGAATTCGCCGCTCATTCCGGGAGCATCGACTTCATCCTCCCCGCCGATCCCGAGCGCCCCGTCTTCGCCAGCTTCGCCATCGACACCCTGCCTCTGCTCGGCGAGGCGATCCGCGACAAGATCGAGGGTCGCTACGTCCTCATCGGCGGCAACATCAAGGACCAGGACGATTACGAAACCCCGATGAGCCGGGCGACCGGACGCTGGATGAAAGGGGTGGAGGTCCACGCCCATATGCTCGCCCAGCAGCTCGACGGCCGGCTGCGCCCGTCGCTTCCTCCGTCGGTCCTGTGGCTGAACGCACTCGCCATGATGGTCGCCGGCGCCGTCAGCAGCCTTCTCGACTGGCGCGGATGGCGGCTCGCCGCGGTGCTCGCGGCCCAGCTCGCGATCATCGCCGCCTCGCCTTTCCTGCTCCAGTCCTGGGGCCTCGACACCTACGCTTTGCCCGCCTTCGGGGCCGCCCTCGGCTGGGCGCTGGCCTTCACCGCCGTCGAGACCGCGGCGCGCGCCGTCGGCTCCGAGCAGCGCCGCTTCGCCCAGGCGACGCTCGGCAAATATCTCCCGGCCGACGTCGCCGCGGAGATATTGAAGGACCCGGACCGGCTCACCCTGACCGGCGAGAAGAGGCCGATCTACGCCCTCTTCTCCGACCTCGAGGGCTTCACCAAATTGAGCCACGCGATCAGCCCCGAGCAATTGTCGACCCTCCTCAACCGCTATCTCGAGATGCTGAGCGAGGTCGTGCTCCGCCACGGCGGGACGATCGACAAGTTCGTCGGCGACGCCATCGTCGCCTTCTGGGGCGCCCCGATCGCCCGCGAGGACGACGCCGACCGGGCCGCCCTCGCCGCGATCGCCCTCTACGAGGCGGGCGAGGCGTTCCGCCGGAGCGCCGGAGCGGGCATCCCCGCCATCGGCTGCACCCGGGTCGGGCTCCACCATGGCGAGGCGGTGGTCGGCAATTTCGGCGGCGAGGGCCGGATCCAATATACCGCGCTGGGCGATGCGATGAACACGGCCTCGCGGCTGGAATCGGCCAACAAGCAGCTCCATTCGACCGTCCTGGTCAGCGCCGAGGCCAAGGCCCGGACCACCCTCGAAATCTTCCGGCCGCTCGGCCGGGTCGTCCTCAGCGGCCGGGCGACCCCGGTCGAGGTCTGGGAGCCGGTTCCGAACATGCCGGCGGAGCAGCGGGATCGGCTCAACCGGCTCTGGCAGGCCTTCGAGTCCGGCGACTCCGCGGCTATCGAGGCGCTGGCGGCGATCGCGTCGGAGGGGGAGGATGCGGCGCTGGCCGATTTCGTGTATCGTCTCCGCCACTCAGGTCCGGGAGGTCATTTTGTCTTGGGGTCCAAGTAGGGCGTTCGCCCGCTCGCTCGCCGCCGCGGCTTGTCTCCTCGCCGCCGGCCCCGCTCTGGCCGACATCCTCGTCGTCCGCTCGAGCGGTCCGTCCGCCAGGAGCTTCCCGCCGGGCAAGCGGCTCCCGGAGAGCGCCCGGATCACCCTCAAGGCGAACGACCAGCTCACCGTCCTCGACGGCCGCGGGACCAGGGTCATCCGAGGCCCAGGCACCTTCGCCGCCGGCGCCCCCGCCGCCGGCCGGGTCGCCTCCGCCGGCCCCGTCGTCCAGCGCCGGGCCCGGATCGGCGCCGTCCGCGGGATCGAGACCGGCGAGCTCAGGCCGCCGAGCATCTGGCATGTCGACGTGGCGAGGAGCTCCAACATCTGCGTCGCCGACCCGTCCAAGGTCACCTTGTGGCGGGCGGACGCCGGCGAAGCCCTGACCCTCAATATCGGCGGGCCGGGAGGGCAGACGAGGCAGCTGAGCTGGCAGCCCGGCTCCAGCACCCTGGCCTGGCCGTCCGACCTGCCGGTCGCCGACGGCTCGGAATACCGCCTGTCGTGGAGCGGCGGCAGCACTCCCACCGCCCTGCGCTTCCGGACCATCCCGGCCAGGCCCGCCGGACTCGAGGACATGGCCCAGACCCTGATCCGCAACCAGTGCGACGCCCAGCTCGACCTCTTCATCGACACGGTGAAGCTTCCGGGGTGATCCGCTGATCGTCATCCCGGACTTGATCCGGGATCCATGAACACCGTTCCGCTCCAGCCGGCACCGTCCGTGTTCATGGATCCCGGCTTCCGCCGGGATGACGGGAGGCCGCCGCCACCTGCGCCCGAGCCGCCTCCTTCGCCTGCCGCTCCTTCATCACCAGCTGGTAGGCGATGTAATATTTGTAGATGTTGGCGACGTAGGTGACGGTCTCGCGGCCGATCTTCTCGGACGCCACCTGCTCGACGCTTCCGAACCAGACGTTGGGGTTGAGCCCCCTCGCCGCCGCCTCCTTGCGAAGCGCGGCGATCCGGCCGGGGCCGGCGTTGTAGGAGGCGAAGGTGAACAGCCCCTTGTTGAGCCGGTCCATCGGCTCGTCCTTATAATATCTGTCCATCATGAAGCGCATATATTTGACGCCGGCATGGATGTTGGGATCGAGCTGGCGGATGTCGCCGACCTTCTGCTCGGCGCCGGTCGCGGGCATGATCTGCATCACCCCGATCGCCCCGACCGGGCTCCTCGCATTCTGGTCGAGCCTCGATTCCTGATAGCCCTGGGCCGCCATCAGCAGATAGTCGACGCGGTAGTCGTCGCCATATTTGCGGAACAGGTCGACGATCGACAGAAGCTTCTCCCGCTCGCGCCCGATCGCCGCGCCGGTGACGTATTTCGTGCTCTCCAGATAGCGCTTGCCGAGCGTCCGCCCCATCACCGAATCGAGCCCGTGGCGGGCGATGAAGCCGTTGAGCTCGGCGGCGAGCTGGGGGCTGTTCTTGCGTATGGCGACCGCCAGCCGGCCGCCGGTGCGCAACGCCGCGCTTTCGTTGATCCGGAGGTTCGGCAGGACCTGCTTCCAGAATTTCGCGAGATAGTCGTCGACGACGATCGCCGGGACGAGGCCGGCGTTGACCATCTCCAGCAGATCGTCGTCCTCGAGGCTTTCCGGCGCCGGGTCGACGATCACGGGCGCCTTGCCCGCCGCCGCGAGCCGCGCGTTGAGCTTCTGGAGGCTCTGGAAATAGCTGGAGGTCCTGCGCACGAAGACGTGCCTGCCGCTGAGCTGCTCGGCGGAGGCAAGCGGCGCAGTTCCGGGCCCGGTCACCACGACCTCGTTGATTCCGGTCCGGGTCGGATCGGTGAAGTCCACCATCTGCAGCCGCTCGGGGGTGACGGTCAGCTGGGCCACGACCATGTCCACCCGGCCTTCGTTCAATGCCGGCAGGAGCACGTCGCGCGGAAGCGGCATGAAGACGACGTTGATCCTGAGGTTGCCGGTGTCGCGCGCCTTGTTCAGCTCGTCCTCGAACAGCTTGCCATAATCGTAGGAGAGGCCGCGCTGGACTCCTCGGTCGATGAAATACTGCGTGCGGTTGTAGGGTACGGCGATCCGGATGATCCGCCGCTTGACCATCTCCTCGAGGTCGCCCTTGAAGGGCTTGTCGACCACCGGTCGGAGGGCGTCGGGAAGGACCTGCTCGAAGCTCGGCGAGGTCCGCTGATCCTGCTTGGCGGACTCCCCCTCCCCGGACGAGCATGATGCGGCCAGCAGCAGCAGGCCTGCCGACAACGGCGAACGCGGCGTCCGGGCCATCGGGCTTGCTCCTTCGGCCGCTGGATGCCGGGGGCGGCGGCCTCCCGGCAATCCGGTCTTTCCCGGAGAAGCGGGGGAGAGGAGCGGCCCGTCGCCCCAGCGCAGGCTGGGACGACGGTCTTATATCACCCCGTCGGGAAGCCGCGCTTCCTCATCAGCGCCTTCACGTCCGGATCCCGCCCGCGGAAGGCGCGGTAGGCCTCGGCGCGGTCGGTCTCGTTGCCGGTCGAGAGCAGGGTGGCCTTGAACCGCTCCGCGGTCGCCTTGTCGAACGGATTGCCCGCCTCCTCGAACGCCGCCCAGGTGTCGGCGTCCATCGTCTCCGACCAGAGGTAGGAATAATAGCCGGCCGAATAAGCGTCGGACGAGAACAGGTGGTTGAACTGCGGCAGGCGGTGCCGCATCGCCAGCTCCTTCGGCATCCCGATCTTCGCGAGCGCCTCGCGCTCGAACCGGTCCGGATCCACCACCCCGTCCGGGTCCATGTGGAGCATCATGTCGACGATCGCCGACGACAGATATTCGGCCGTGGCGAAGCCCTGGTTGAAGGTCGAGGCCTTCTCGATCTTGGCGATCAGCGACGCCGGCATCGGCTGGCCGGTCTGGTAGTGCTTGGCGAAGCGGCTCAGCACCGGCTGGGTCAGCAGCCAGTTCTCGTTCACCTGGCTCGGATATTCGACGAAGTCGCGCGGGGTCCCGCCGAAGCTCGGATAATAGACGTTCGACAGGTAATAATGGATGGCGTGGCCGAACTCGTGGAACAGGGTCTCGGCGTCGTCGAGGCTGATCAGCACCGGCTGGCCGGCCGCGGGCTTGACGAAATTGTTGTTGTTGGAGCCGAGCACGATGTCGTCGCCCAATAGTCCGGCGCGGCTGCGATAGGTGGTCGCCCAGGCGCCGGAGCGCTTGCCGGTGCGGGCGAAATCGTCGCGGTAGAAGACGCCGACCTGCTTGCCCGACGTCCGGTCGGTGACGCTGTACACCCTGATGTCGGGGTTCCAGACCGGCACCGTGCCGGTGATCTCCTTGAAGTCGAGCCCGTACAGCTCGCCCGCCGACCACATCGAGGCCTGGATGATGTTGTTCAGCTCGAAATAGGGCTTCACCTCCTCCTGGGTGAGATTGTAGCGCTGCTTGCGGACCTTCTCCTGATAATAGCGATAGTCCCAGGGCTCGATGACGAGCTTCGAATCGCTCTTGCGGGCGAGGGCCTGCATGTCGCGGACCTCCTCCTTCACCCGGGCGACGGCGGCCGGCCACACCCGGTTCATCAGGTCGAGCGCCTTGGCCGGCGACTTGGCCATCGTGTCCTGCATGCGGAACTCGGCATGGCTCGAGAAGCCGAGCAGCTTCGCCCGGTCGGCGCGCAGCTTGACGATCTCGGCGATGACCGCGTTGGTGTCGTTGGCGCCGCCATTGTCGCCGCGGTTGACGAACGCCCTCCACACCTTCTCGCGAAGGGCGCGGTTGTCGGCATAGGTCAGGATCGGATCGACCGCCGAGCGGGTGTTGACGATGGCGTAGCTGCCCGGCGGAAGCTTGCGCTCCTGGGCGGCGGAGGCGGCGGCCGCCTTGATGTCGGCGGGGACGCCCTTCAGCTCGGCCTCGGTGGCGGCGATGTGAGTGCTCTCATCGGCCAGCACCTTCTCGCCGAAGACCGCGAACTTCTCGGCGAGCTTCGAATTGTAGGCGGAAAGCTGCTGCTTCTGCTCTGGCGAGAGGTTGGCGCCGCGGCGGACGAAGCTGTCGTAGAGGCGGGTCACCAGCCGCTGCTGCTTGGCGTCGAGACCGGCGCTCTCGCGCATTTCGTAGACCGTCTTGACCCTCTGGAAGAGCTTCGGGTTGAGAATGATCTCGTCGCTGGCGGCGGAGAGCTTGGGGCCCCATTCCTTCTCGAGCGCCTGGTAGGCGGGGGTCGTCATATTGTCGGTCATCACCCCGAAGAGGGAGAGCACCCGGTCGAGCCTCTGGCCGGCCTTCTCCAGCGCCTCGACGGTGTTGGCGAAGGTCGGAGCGTCGGTGCTGTCGGCGATCGCCAGCACCTCGCGGCGCTGCTCATCGATCCCGAACTGGATCGCCTCGGGGAAGAGCTCGGGCTTGACCTTGTCCCAGGGCGGAACGCCGTCATAGGGGCCGGCCCAGTCGGCGAGGAGGATGTTGTCGGGAACCGGGAAAACGGCCGGGTCGGCGGGGGCTTCGGCCACGGCGGCTTCGGAGACGGTGGCGGGGGCGTCCTCGGCGCCGTTCGAGGCACAGGCGGCGAGAGTGAGAGCGGCGGCGCCGCCGAGAAGAAATGACTTCAAAACAAGTCTCCCAATAGACGATTCCGATCAGGCTTCGCGACCGCCGCTATAGAGGCGTCAGCCGCCCCGGCAACTGGTCCGCGATTGCGAATCCGAAATCCGAGCGCCGCTTCCCCCCGCCTGCGCTTTGGGACATTATCCGGACATGTACGACGGCGCCCTGAACGCTCCCCTGACCGTGGACAGGCTCATCGCCGAGCTTCCCTTCCTGCTGCTCGTGCTCGCCATGTTCTGGAGCGGCGCGAGCCGGATCCGGGCCGCTGTCGCGGTGGCGGCGGCGGCAGGTTTCGCGCACAGCCTGCTCGTCGCCAAAGCGCCGGTCGCGGCCTTCTGGTGGGGCCTGCTGCTGGCGGTCACTCTCCTGCTGCTCGCCCGCCGCCTGCACCGCGACCGCCGCGCCCGCTTCACGCCCGACGAGGAGGCGATGGTCGCCGCCCTGCTTCCGAACCTCGGCGCCTCGCGCGCCCGCCACCTGCTCGACCAGGGCTTCTGGCTGTCCGGCGAGCGCGGCGACGTCCTCACCCGCGAGGAGGAGCCGGTCGGCCATCTCTATTATCTCGCCGCCGGCGAGGCCCGAGTGCTCAGCCACGGCCGCCAGGTCGGCACCTGCCGCGCCGGCGACCTGATCGGCGAGGTCACCGTCCTTTCGGGCGAGCAGGCCAGCGCCACCGTCATCCTCGCCGGCCCCGCCCGCTTCTGGTGCGCCCCGGCCAACGTGCTTCGCCCCTATCTCGCCGCCCATGAGGAGGTGCGCCACGCGCTCGAGCAGGGCTTCGCTCTGGCTCTGAAATCGAAGCTGAGGGCGAGCAACCGGACCATCGCCGGGGCGGACGAAGCGGCCGGCTGACTCGTTTCGGCGCGGTAAAGGAATCGTTCGGCGCAAATCCCGTTGCAGGCCATGGCCTTAGCTCTGTGGATAAGTCAGCCTCGGGCCTGGTTTCTGTCGGGGGAGTGGCGGTGCTCAACATCCTGATCGTAGAAGACGATCCCTTACTCGCCGAGACGGTGAAGAGCCTCGTCGAGCTCAACCCGCGCTTCCGGGTCACCGCCCTCGCCAACGACCTCGCAAGCGCCGCCGCTTCGATCGAGGCGCAGCGCCCCGACCTCGCTTTGGTCGACCTCCAGCTCGCCAACGGAAGCAGCGGCTATGCGGTCGCCGCCCGACTCCACGACGCGGGCATCGCCTGCCTGTTCACCACCGCCCGCGCCCCCGGCTTCGCCGTCCGCGACCTCGCCATCGGCTGCCTTCAAAAGCCCTATCGCGAGGAGGACCTGGTCCGCGCCCTCACCGAAGCGGAGGATATATTGAAAGGCCGGCAAAAGCTGGTCTTGCGCCAGCGCCTGCCCGAGCCGCTCGAGATTTACGGCGA
>DASQJV010000314.1:0-3552 GCA_035630855.1 Allosphingosinicella sp.
TGGAGGGTTAGGCCCTCGTCATGCCGGACTGGATCCGGCATCCATGAACGCCGTCCCTTGCCAGTCCGACAAGACCCGTGTTCATGGACCAATCAGGTCCGGGGTGACGATCTTGAGGCGCAACGCGTGAATTCCGACGTCATCGATCGCGCTTATTCGCTTCTCAACGCGGGGCGCATCGAGGAGGCGCTGGCGATCAGCACCCCGCTGGCGGCGGCCTCGGGCGCGAGCCATGGCGCGCTCGTCCTGCACTCCGAAGCGCTCAAGCGGGCCCATCGCCACGAGCAAGCGCTCGAGGTCGACCGCCGAGCCGCCGTCGCCTTCCCCGCGAGCGGCACGGCCTGGCACAATCTCGCCGCGACCCTGAGCGAGCTCGGCCGCGGCCAGGAGGCGCTCGAGGCGCTGGCCAAGGGCTTCGGCCTCGGCCTCGATTCGCCGCTGAGCTGGCAGGTGAAGGCGCGCGCCCATGTCGCCTGCGGCGATCCCGAAGCCGCCGAGGCCGCTTACCTCGAAGCGGCCCGGCGGGCGCCCAGCCTGGCGGCCATCGCCGCCGAGCGCGCCGATTTCCTGTGGATGGCGCGAGGCGACCTGGCCGCCGCCCAGGCGGCTCTGGACCAGGCCTTCCACGCCGGAGCGCCGCCCGCGCCCCTCCTGCTCGTCAAGGCCAAGCTGCTCGCCTCCGCCGGCGACGCGGCGGCGGCGGCCGACCTGCTCGACCGGGCGGCCGGCCATCTGCCGGACGACCCGCAGCTGGTCCTCGCCGCCGCCCAGTCGGCGCTGGAGGCGGGCCGCCTCGCCGACGCCGAGCGCCATGCGCTCCGAGGCGAAGCGCTCGCTCCGGACAGCGTCGCCGCCCTCGTCCAGTCGACCATCGTCAGCCTGGCGCTGGGCCGGCCGGATTCGGCTCGGCTCAGCATGGCCGGGGCGCTTCGGCTCGCGCCCCTCGACCAGTCGGTCCTCGCCTGGGCGGCGACGGCGGCGCGGGCGGCCGGTGACCCGCTCTACCGCGCGCTTTGCGACTATGAGACGATGGTCGGAGTCTACGAGCTCCGGCCTCCGGACGGCTGGGCCACCCAGGCCGATTTCCTCCGCGATCTCGGCGCGGCCCTGGACAGGCATCACGTCATGGCCGAGCATCCCTCGTCCCAGTCGCTTCGCCACGGCACCCAGACCACCTATCGGCTGTCGGGCTCGAAGGACCGCGCCATCCAGGCCTTCTTCAGGGCGATCGAGGCGCCGATCCGCGAGCATCTGGAGAAGCTCGGCACCGGCGCCGACCCCCTGCGCCGCCGCAACTCCGGCGGCTACCGGATCGTCGGCGCCTGGTCGGTCCGGCTGCGCCCCGGCGGCTTCCATCTCGACCACCTCCACCACGAAGGCTGGATCTCGTCCGCTTTCTACGTCGAGACTCCGGACGATGCGCTCGAGCGGGAGGGCCATGAAGGCTGGCTTCGCCTCGGGCAGCCGCCGTTCCCGACGGTGCCGGAGCTTCCGGCCGAACGCTTCGTCCGTCCGAAGCCGGGCCGGCTCGTCCTCTTCCCCTCCTACATGTGGCACGGCACGGTGCCGTTCCATACCGGGGAACGGCGCACGACCATCGCCTTCGACCTGATCCCGGGAAACACGTCATCCCGGGCTTGACCCGGGATCATGAACACCGCGCCTCGGATCCTCGCACCACCGTGTTCATGGATTCCGGCTTTCGCCGGAATGACGGGTGTCAGTGCAATTTCTCCTGGGTCTTGCGGTGCCGCTCGAGCTCGTCGCCGACCAGCCTGACGATGTGGATGACGTTGGTCGATCCCGGGGTTCCGAACGGCACTCCGGCGATGATGACGATGCGGTCGCCGCCCCTGGCCACTCCGTGGCGAAGCGCCATCCTCTTGGCCTTGGCGATCATCTCCTCGAAATTGGCGATGTCGCGGGTCCTGACGCCGTGCGCGCCCCACAATATGCCGAGCTTGCGCGCGGTCCTCAGCGACGGGGTGAGCACCAGCAGCGGCACCGAGGGGCGCTCGCGCGACAGCCTTCGGGCGGTCGAGCCCGAGCTGGTGAAGCAGACGATCGCCGCCGCGCCCACCGTCCCGACCATCGTGTTCGCCGCCTGGGCGATGGCGTCGGCGGTGGTCGGATCGGGCAGGGTCTGGGTGAAGTGGACCCGCTCGGCGTGGCTCGGGTCGGCCTCGACGCTGGTGGCGATCGAGTTCATCATCGTCACCGCCTCGCACGGATATTGCCCGGACGCGCTCTCCGCCGAAAGCATCACCGCGTCGGCGCCGTCGTAGACGGCGGTGGCGACGTCGGAGACCTCGGCCCTTGTCGGGCTCGGCGAGCTGATCATCGATTCGAGCATCTGGGTCGCGACCACGACCGGCCGCCCCATCCTCCGGGCCGCCTCGACGATCATCTTCTGAAGCGGCGGCACGGCCTGCGGCGGAAGCTCGACCCCGAGATCGCCGCGCGCCACCATCACCGCGTCGGCAAGCTCCAGGATTCCGTCGAGCCGCTCGACCGCGGCCGGCTTCTCGATCTTGGCCAGCAGCGCCGCGCGACCGGCGATCAGCCGCCGGGCCTCGGCGACGTCCTCGGGCCTCTGGACGAAGGACAGGGCGATCCAGTCGACATGCTGGTCGAGCGCGAAGACGAGATCGGCGCGGTCCTTGTCGGTCAGGGCCGCAAGCGGAAGCACCACGTCGGGGACGTTCACCCCCTTGTTGTTGGACAGCCGCCCGCCGACCTCGACGATTGTCTCGATCCGCTCGTCGGTCGCGCTCGTCACCCTCTGGACCAGCTTGCCGTCGTCCAGAAGCAGCCTCGTGCCCTTCCCGACCCCTCCGAATATCTCCCGGTGCGGGAGCTCGACCCGCTTCGAATTGCCCGGCGCCGAGTCGCGGTCGAAGACGAAGGTCTGTCCCTTCTCGAGATCGACCCCGCCCTCGCCCTCGAACCTGCCGACCCGGAGCTTGGGGCCCTGCAGGTCGGCGAGGATGGTGGTCGGCCGGTCGAGCTCCTTCTCGAGCGCGCGGATCGTCTCGATCAGCTGGGCGTGGTCCTTGTGGGTGCCGTGGCTCATGTTGACCCGGAAGGCGTCGGCGCCGGCTTCGGCGAGCTTCCGGATCATCTCGGGAGTCCGGCTCGCCGGCCCCAAAGTGGCGAGGATCCGCACCTTGCGGCTGCGCGGCACGAACTTGCTGGGGTGCGATTCCGAATTGGCCATTGCCGGTCCGCATAGCCGCCACTAAGCCCGCCGCTCAACCCCGTATGGAAGAAGGATCAAATGGCGGAAGGTACGATTGCGGCGGACGAGCTTAGGCTTCTGATCGAGCGGATCGAGCGGCTCGAGGAGGAGAAGAAGGCGATCGCGGACGACGTCAAGGACGTCTACGGCGAAGCGAAGGCGCGCGGCTATGACGCCAAGACGATGCGGGTCATCGTCCGCCTGAGGAAGATGGAAACCCATACCCGCCAGGAAGCCGACGCGCTGCTGGAGACGTACCGCGCGGCGCTGGGCCTCGCCTGATTGAAGCGCCGCCGCCGCGCGGCTAGATCGAA
>DASQJV010000315.1:0-2685 GCA_035630855.1 Allosphingosinicella sp.
CGACAAAGCCTTCGTTCGAAAGGAGCTGCGTGGTCGTTTCAGTCCGGGCGTCCACCACGGTGGGATTGATCAGATGGCCATCCTTCACCCCGTCCAGCAACGAGTAGCGGAAGGTCGGGATTCCGTCCTCGCAGCCAAAAGTGCGGTAGGTATCGAGCAGGAGGCGGCGCTCATGCTCGCGAGGATCGTTCGCCGAGGAGGAGTCGAATCCTTTCAGATAATCGCGCGGGGTCGCGGTGAGCCCGAGCTTGTAGCCGACGAAATATTCGAAGACCGCGCGCGCGTTGCCGCCGATCGAACGGTGCGCCTCGTCCGAGATCACCAGATCGAAGTCCGTGGGTGAGAAGAGCGAGGCGTATTTGTTGTTGAACAGGAAGGACTGGACGGTGCTCACGACGATGTCGGCGTGGCGCCAGTCGTCCTTATTCTCCTTGTAGACGACCGTCCTGGCATCGCTGGCGAGATAGGCGTTGAAGTGCTTGCGCGCCTGCTCCTCCAGCTCCAGGCGGTCCACCAGGAACAGCACCCGGTTCGCGTTGCGGGTGCGCAGGAACAGCTTGATCACCGCCGCCGCCGTCAGCGTCTTTCCGGTTCCCGTGGCCATCTCGAACAGGAAGCGATCCTTGCCTTCGGCCACCGCCGATTGCAGCCGAGCCAGCGCACGAACCTGATAGTCCCGAAGGAACTTGAGACCGTTCGACGCAATGAATTCAGCCCGTTCGGCTTCGTTCTTCCAGCTGGCCTCGGTTGTGTAGCCGGGGCGCTGGGTCAGGGCGATATAGTCACGCTCGATCTTCTCAGCGACAATCCGCTCGGGATCCGGCCTCAGCTTCTCTGCCGCAAGCATCGACCCCGGCTTCGGCAAGCTGGTGACGATGTGCGGGTTGCCTCGTTCGAGGTCCCAGAAATAGTGGAGGTTGCCGTTCGACAGGATGACGAAGCGGCAGTTCTGCGAGCGGGCATATTTGCGCGCCTGCTCCTTGCCGACCAGCGGATCTTTGCTCTCCGCCTTCGCCTCCAGCACGGCGAGCGGGCGGCCCGTCTCGTCCAGCAGAAGGAAATCCACGAAGCCGCTCTTCGTCAGCTCGAAATCCTCGCCGAGCGCATCGACGGCCGACTCGGTGAGCTTCACGTGCGGCTCGAGCACGACATTGGCTGCGCCTGCCGACGAGTCGAAGAACCGCCATCCAGCCGATTCCAGCGCGCGGTTGATCTTTATCCGCGCCGTTGCTTCCTTGGCACTCATGAAAACGCCCGTCCCCTCTCAGGGACCCTACCCGCCGAGGAGGATTTACAAAATAGATTCCTCGACGCCGCGGGACCGGCCCCGGCAAAGAGATGGCGGGGAAGCTCGAGCAGGAGCTGCCGGGCTGATGCTTCCGTCAGCCTCCGGCCGGCCGGCCGCAGGCCGGCTTCGAATCGAGGGCGATGTCGAGGCTGTCGACGTCGAGCGTCACCTCGGCCGCCGGATCCTCCGGCTTCGGCGCCGAGGTCTCGATCATCACCGCGACCGTGCGGGCGCCCGCGGGGATGGGAGCGGCGACGCTCTGGAAATATTCGTTCTGAGCCTTGCCGTCCGGGAGGCGTATGGCCGTGCTTCGGCCCGCGACGCTCAGAGTCGCCGCCGCCGAGGCGCCGGATCCGGCCGTCATGTAGCTGCCGCGAACGTCGACCTTGACCGTCGCGCCGGCGGCCGACGCGGGCACGGCGAGAGTCAGCCCCCGCTTCCGGGCCTTGGTCGTCCGGCCGTTCGCCGCAGTCTCGCCAGGCCGCCATTCGACCCGATCGTCGTCGAAGATCGCCGACACCACGCATCCGCCCGGCGAGGTGGTGAAGGTGCTGACGTTGGCGGACAGGGCGCCGAGGAATTGCGGGTCGCCGCCGGCTTCCTCTCCCGTATCGCAGCCGGTGACGGCCAGGGTCGCTCCCAGCAGGGCGCAGCTCAGCATTCGCTTCATCAGAAACCTCCGTCATTGTGCCCGCCTAGACCAAAGTCACAGAGGCGGCCTCATTCGAGTCTCCGGCCGGCCTGCGCGTGAATCGCACGCGCCGGCCGGGCGCGGCCTGCTCCCAGTCGTGGTTGAAAACCGAGCGCCGGAAGCCCACCGGCCCCGGGCCCCGGTCAGGGTCGATCAGCCCAAACCCCTCCTCGACCGCCTCGGCGATCGAGCCCTGCTCCGGTCCGCTCATCTCTTATCCTCCTATCTCCAGTGGGATCACTTCCCGCCTTTGCCTTTCTCCCCGGCATTCGCCGCCGGCCGCGCGCAGGAGCCGTTTCCCTCCTTGGCATCGAGCAATTCGAGGCGCGTGCCGGCTCTGCCGTAGGGGGTGAGGAGCGTCACCGGGACGTATTTGCCGTCCATCGAGGGATAGGGGGCCTGGCCGATCGTCACGACGATGCCGCTCATGTCCGGAAGCATGTTGACGACGCTATCCCCGGCAAGCCGTTTACCGCCCACGACGACGTCCGTCGTGCGCCATATGTTCTGGCCGGTGATCTGAACGTCCGTCGCCGTGGCGCAGGCGGAAATGCTCGCCGGGTAGATTTCCGCGACCGATGCGACCCGCACCGCTGAGTCTCCGGCGAGAATGTTGGTCAGCGCGGCGTAATCGGCCGCGTTCGGCGACAGGCGCACCTTCACCCGGCGGCGGTCGGGGCCTTCGACCATCGCCCGGCTATTGCCT
>DASQJV010000316.1:0-9669 GCA_035630855.1 Allosphingosinicella sp.
ATCAGGAGATAGCCGACCTCACTCTCGCTCTGGGCTGCGGGACCCGCGAGCGCTGCGACCCTTCGCAGCTGCGCTACGACCGGATCATCATCATGACCGACGCCGACGTCGACGGCGCCCATATCGCGACCTTGCTGATGACCTTCTTCTTCCAGGAGATGCCCGAGCTGGTCCGGCGCGGGCACCTCTACCTCGCACAGCCGCCGCTCTACCGGCTGACCGTCGGCGCCAAGTCGCTCTACGCGATGGACGATGCCGATCGCGCCCGGATCGAGGCCAAGGCGTTCAAGGGCAAGAAGGTCGAGATAAGCCGCTTCAAGGGCCTCGGCGAGATGAACCCGTCGCAGCTTCGCGAGACGACGATGGACCCGAAGTCGCGCTCCCTGATCCGGGTCACCCTGCCCGACGGCTACCAGCAGCAGCATCCGGTCCGCGACCTCGTCGACCGGCTGATGGGCCGCAATCCCGAGCACCGCTTCAACTTCATCCAGAGCCATGCCGCCGAGCTGGCCGAGGAGGAGATTGACGCCTGAGGCCGGGGGGAAACGGCAGGCTTCGCGGGCAAGCCCCGATAGCGTTGCGCGACGAAATCGGTTAACGGGCAAAGCCATGAAAGCCGAATTCCAGATCGGCCTGCTGATCGCGGCCGCCGCCGTCGCTCTCCCCGCTTCGGCGGAGGAACCGGGCCCGGCACGCGGGGAGCAGATCATCGTCGTCACCGGCCGTTCGATCGAGGACACGCGCCGGGCCCTCGCCGAGTGCCTCGCCCGCAAATGCCCGCCCGACGAGGATATCGACGCGACCCTCGCCCATGCCGAGAATCTGTTCGTCGCGGGCGACTACAAGGCCGCCCGCCGGACGACCCTGGCCTCGCTCGGCCGCAACCGCCGCCACGCCAGGGCCTATCCCGAGCCGGTCGCCGATCTTCATCGCGCCAACGGGCGGATCGCCGCCCATCTCGGCGAGGGGCGCTCCTACGAATTCTCGACCAACGCGATCCGCCGCTCGCTCAAGGCCGGGCTGGGCGGGGACGACATCAGGCTGGTCGTCGCCGACCTCGAGAAAGCGGGCATGTACGCTTCGCTCGGGCAGGGCGACCGGGCGCACCGGCTCTATGGCAGAGCGGAGCGCGAGGCGCGCCGGCTCGGCCGCGACGACATCGCCGCCCACGCCCGGCTGCGCGCCGCCTGGCTCCACCGGCTCGAGGGCTTTCCCGACACCGCCCGAGCCGAGCTCGAGAAGATCGCCGCCGACCGCACCCCCGCCGCCCGGGTGACCCGCGCCGCCGCGCTCGTCCTCCTCGCCCGGCTCGACCGGCAGCAGGGCAGGCCGATCGCCGCCGAGGCGCTGGCGAGCGAATTGCGCGAGGTCGGCGGCGACCGGCCGGTGCTGCTCTTCTCGCCGCCGGTCCGGCTTCCGACCAACGCCGCCGGCGACCATTGGATCGGCTCGGGCCTCGAGCGGATGGCGATGCAGCGGTTCGAGAAGCAATGGGTCGACGTCGGCTTCCGGATCGGCCCGTCGGGCCGGGTCAGCGACGTCGAGATGATCCGAAGCCAGGGCTCGAAAGCCTGGGCGGAGCCGGTGCTCGAGGCGATCGCCGCTCGGATCTATACGCCGGCGAGCCGCTCGGACGGCGAATATCGGGTCGAGCGCTACAGCCTCACCTCGCTGTGGGACTATGATTCGCCGGGCAGCCGAATGAGGCAGCGTTCGTCCCAGGCCCGGATCGAGATGCTCGACCTGACCGTGGATCCGGATCCGGAGCCGCAGTCGCGTTGAGCCGGCTCCGGGCCGCCCTGCTCCTGCTGCTCTTCTGGTCGGGGACGGCCGGCGCGGCCGAGCCGTCCGCCGGCTTCGCCCGGCGCGCCGGCGAGCTGGTCCGGGTGCTGGACGGCGCCTCGGCCCCGCAGGGCTATTTCTCGCCCGCCTTCCTCGCCCAGGTGCCGCCCGAGAAGTTCAGGGCCGTCGCCGAGCAGCTGAGGTCGAGCTACGGCCCGGCTCGGGAGACTGTGCGGATCGAGGCGGTCAACGCGACCAGCGGGACGGTCTTCGTCCGCTTCGAGCGGGCCGTCGTCCGGCTCCGCATGGCGGTCGGGGCGGAGCCGCCGCACCTCGTCGAGGGCCTGCTCGTCGCCGGAGTGGAATCGTCCGCCGCCGACGTTCCGGCGCTGTTCGGAGAGATCGTCGGCCTGCCGGGCGAGGTGTCGCTGGCGGCGGCCCGACTTGAGGAGGGCGGGCCCGCCAATTTCCTGACCCAGAAAGCGGAGCGGCCGCTGGCGATCGGCTCGGCCTTCAAGCTGTTCGTCCTCGCCGAGCTGGTCCGCCAGGTGAAGGCCGGCGAGCGGCGGTGGAGCGACGTCGTCCCGGTCGGGCCCCCTTCCCTGCCCTCCGGCCTCATTCAGGACTGGCCGCGGGGATCGCCGATGACCCTCCACACCCTCGCCGCCCTGATGATCTCGAGGAGCGACAACAGCGCCGCCGACACCCTGCTCGGGATATTGGGCAGGGAGAAGGTCGAGCGGCTCCTGCCCGCCCTCGGGGTCCTGGCGCCCGAACGCAACCGCCCCTTCCTCTCGACCCGCGAGGCCTTCGCCCTCAAGCTCGGCGACCCCGCCGCCCTGGAGCGGTGGAAGGGGGCGGACGAAACGGGCCGGAGGGCCTTGCTGGCGAAGCTGAAGGCGGTCGAGGCCTCGACCCTCGATCCGCTGAAGCTCGGCGGCCGGCCGGCCCAGATCGCCGCCGTCGAATGGTTCGCCTCGCCCGCCGACCTCGTCCGCACCCTCGACTGGCTTCGCCGGAGCGGCGACCGGACGGCGCTCGACCTGCTCGCGATCAATCCGGGCCTCGGCGCCGAGCTGGCGAAGGAGTTCGACTATTTCGGCTTCAAGGGCGGATCGGAGCCGGGCGTGCTCAACCTGAGCTTCCTTCTCAAGGCCCGCTCCGGCCGCTGGCTGGCGGTCTCCGCGACCTGGAACGATGAGACGGCGACCCTCGACGAAGCCCGCTTCGTAGCGCTGATGAGCCGGTTGGTGGGCCTGATGAAGTAAGCTGAAACTCCGCTCCTACCGCCCGCTCGCCTCGCGGGACTGGCGGAGCGCCTCGAGCTCCTTGGCCTGCTTGTCGCGGGCGGCCCGCAGCTCCGCGACTCCCGCCGTCTCCTTCTCGCAGAAGGCGCGCCCGATCTCGTCGAGCTTGCCCGCCTCGTCGAGGCAGCGGCCGTAGGCGATGCTTCGCGGAAGCAGGTCGATCGGCTCGATCGCGGAGTCGCGGCGCTCGATCACGCTTCGGATGGCGGCGAAATAATGCTGCCAGCCTCGGCGGCTCCTCGCCTGGGCGAGGGCCTCCGGCGTGGCGGCGGCGCCGGCCGGAGCCGGGGCGGCGAGACCCTCGAGCGGCACCTTGTCGAGCCTGGCCAGGGCCTCGTCGAACCGGCCGAGCTCGCGAAGCGCGTTGATCGCCCGCCCCTCCATTCCGATCCAGCCGAGATCGGCGGGGCGCGGCGGCACCTTCGCCGAGGCTTCGGCCAGCTCCGCCAGATAGCGCTTCCTGAGCTCGGGCCTGCCGTCCGCTTCCCAGCTCGCCTGAAGCAAGGCCCACAGATAGCGCTCCGGCGGCAGGCCCATCTCCCGCATCAGCCAGTAAGCGCGATAATATTGCGTCTCCTCCTTGCGGAGCGCCTGATAGGCGTCGGACGCGACCAGCGGCTCGAGCTTCGCCACCTCGGCCGCGTCGTAATCCTTGTAGAAGACGAGCCCGTTGTCCGGACATTCGGGAAGGGCGAGAGGGAAGCTGACGCCGCCGATCGGCCGCCCGTCCGGCCGCTCGCCGGCCACCACCGGAGGCGTCGATTGCCGGAACTGGAAGCTTCCGCCGCCGATCGGGCAGGTCATCGTCTTCGCGAGGGGGGGCGTGGGCGCCGCCGCGGCGGGAGCGGCGAAAGCGGCTGCGACGATTGCGGGGAGGAGGAGGATACGCATCGCTGGCACTCCTGTTAATCTCCGCCCTAGCTCGTGACGGCGGGGGCGACGAGGGGGAAGCGCGGGATCGCGGCGTCGAAGGCGGACCCGTCGGCGGCGACCATATGGTAATGGCCTTCCATCCAGCCCGTCGGCGTCGGAAGCGGGCAGCCCGAGACGTAATCGAACGAGCCCCCCGGCTCGATCACCGGCTGCTCTCCGACCACCCCTTCGCCCTGCACCTGGTGGCGGCCGCCGCGGCCGTCGGCGATCGTCCATTCGCGGCTGATCAGCTGGATCGCCCGGGCCGACCCGTTCTCGATCCGGACGTGATAGGCCCAGAACCAGCGGCCGCGTCCCGGCTCGGACTGTTCGGGGAGGAAGCTGACCGAGACCCGGACGGTGACGTCGGCCGTCGTGGCGCTGTGAGGAAAGAGGCTTTTCACAAGCGCTTCCCTCTACTTATCGGCCGCACGCGTCAATCGCTTGCGCGGCCGCGCCCGATCCGCGAAGGAGCCGCGATGGCGAAGGACTGGACCCCCGCGAGCTGGCGGGCGCACGAGGCGCGCCATCAGCCGGTCTATGCCGACTCGGCGGCGCTCGACTCCGCCCTGCGCGAGCTCGCCGCCTATCCGCCCCTCGTCCCGGCCGCCGAGGCGCACGCGCTCAAGGCCCAGCTCGCCGAGGCGCAGGCGGGCGGCGCTTTCCTGCTCCAGGGCGGCGACTGCGCGGAGAGCTTCGCCGAATTCTCGCCCGAGACGATCCGCGGCACCGCCGCCTTGATCGGTTCGATGGCCCGGGGCCTGGCGGCGGCGAGCGGCCTCGCCATCGTCCGGGTCGGGCGGATCGCCGGTCAGTTCGCCAAGCCGCGCTCGCGCGAGCTCGAGCACAGGGACGGGCGAGCGCTGCCCATGTATCGGGGCGACATCGTCAACGGAATCGCCTTCGACGAGGGTTCGCGCCGCCCGGACCCCGAGAGGATGTTCCGCGCCTACGGCCAGTCGGCCGCCACTCTGAGCCATCTGCGGGCGCTGGCGGGCGCCGAGCCCCTCTACACCAGCCACGAGGCGCTCCTTCTTCCCTACGAGCAGGCGCTGACCCGGCGCGACGGTGCGGGTTGGTATGGCAGCTCCGCCCATTTCCTCTGGGTCGGCGACCGCACCCGCTTCGCGGAGTCCGCCCATGTCGAATATCTGCGCGGTCTCACCAACCCGATCGGGATCAAATGCGGCCCCGGCCTCGACTCCGGGGCCCTGCTCGAGCTGCTCGACATCCTCAACCCGGCCCGCGAGCCGGGCCGGATCACCCTGGTCAGCCGGATGGGCCTCGACCGGGTGGAGGAGGCGCTTCCGCCGCTCCTGCGCGCGGTCGCGGCCGAGGGCCAGCCGGTGCTGTGGAGCTGCGATCCGATGCACGGCAATACCGAGCGCACCGCGAGCGGCTACAAGACCCGCCCGCTGGGCCGGATCCTCGGCGAGCTTCGAGCCTTCTTCGCGGCGGCCCGGGCGGAGGGCGTGCGAGGCGGCGGAATCCACGTCGAGATGACCGGACGCGACGTCACCGAATGCACCGGCGGGGCCGATCCGGTGACCGAGGAGGATCTCGCCGCCCGCTACCACACCCATTGCGACCCGCGCCTCAACCGCGGCCAGGCGATGGAGGTGGCGGAGCTGGTCGCCGACGAGCTGGCCCGCGACCGCGACGCGGAAGCGGCCTGAGAGGGGGGCCGCCCTCTCATTGTCTGCGAATTCACAAAGTCAAAGAGCCCGACTCGGTTTCCCGAGTCGCGCCCAATTTGGCAGGAATTTTCCTACAGATCAAGAACGGAAGTGGAACACCCTACCCTAGCCGATTTTTCGACCGCGAGCCGGCCCGCCGGCCAGGGCCCTATCAGGTCGCGCGCCGGGCCGCTGCCGTCGAGCCAGGAGCCCCAATCCTCCGGCGCGATCAGCGCGACCTGGCGATGGTGGTAGGGCGCGACGTCGGGTCCCGGCTCGGTGGTCAGCATGGTGAAGGCTTCCCCGCCGTCCCCCGCCCGCCACAGCCCGGCGATGCAGAACCAGTCGCGGCCCGCCATGGTGAAGAGCCACCGGTCCTTGCGCTTGTCGGGGCGCTTTTCGGCGGGCGTGGTGAATTCGTAGAAGCCGTCGGTGACGATCAGGCAGCGGCCGCCTTTGCCCGAATTGGCGAACTCGCGCCCGTCGGAGCGGAAATTGTAGACCGGCTTGCCGCCCGGCCCGGGCCAGCTCCAGCGGCGCTGGACGAGCTCGCAGGCGCCCTCGGCGGCGTTCCGGCGGACGATCGGCGCCCGGTCGGTGATCCTTATCTCCTCGCGCGGCTCGGCGTTGGGCATGCCCTCGGGGAAGCGCAGCGCCATGCCCAGCTGCTCGAAGGCCCTCGCGATGGCGTCGGGCGCCACCTTGTTGCTGTAGAGGTTGCACATGCCCCGCCTTTAGGCGGCGGCTTGTGGCTCCGCCAGCTTGACAGGATAGGCCGCTCCCCCGATATGCGCGCTTCGCAAGCGCAACGGCCCCTTCGTCTAGCGGTCTAGGACGTCGCCCTCTCACGGCGAAAACACGGGTTCGAGTCCCGTAGGGGTCACCAAAGCGTTGAAAAGCTGCAGCTTTTCAAAAAGCTGGCTGAAATCGGCAGCTTCCCGGCCATCCGCTGGTACAAAGGGTGGTACAAGATGGGACGCAAGTAGCCGGGGCCGACCGCCGCCTCCGCGCCGAAGCGCTCGGCAAAGCGGGCCGCCGTTCGCAGACGGCTTTCACCAACCTCCCATCGTCCGGGACCGCCGCTGTGCGCCCATTCCGAGGTGGTCGCGCAGGACCCTCTGCACGGCTTTGATCAGGCTGCGATTCTTCACCTACTTGGATGAGCCGAATTGTATCCATTCCCGCCGCTGATCGTCCGCCGGACACGGGCACTTCCGCCTCGCCAATATCAATTCTGAATGATACCTTCCGACTACTACGCCGAGTCGGGGGGTTTAGCGTCGAAATGAATTACCTGCATGATATCTTCATCAGCTACCCTTCTACGCTCAACAAGACGCCTTACGCCGATTGGGTGACGAAGTTCGAAGCCAAATTGCGTCATGCATTTGAAGAGCTTAGCCGTAAGCGGCCCGATCCCGACATCTATCTTGACCGCTGGAGGGTCGAAGCCAACTCAAGTCACGCCGAAATGTTGGACCGTGCGCGCGGCAGCCGGATATTCCTGGCAATCGTGTCTCCCAACTACCAGGAGCGTGTCTGGGCGCCGCGCGAGCTCGAGGCGTTCGCCGGCGACCTGCAGGATCTGGGGCGGCTTTTCGTCATTGCAAGCAAGCCGCTGCCGGAAAAGGAAGTCCGCCTCGAAGGATTGAAGGGGCGGCCGATCAAGCCCTTTCACGAGCACAATGTGGACAAGCGCAAAGCGCTTCCCTTCCACCCGGAGAGCCTCGAATTCGAAAGGGGTATCTACGAACTCGCGGTCGTGATGGCGGAGAAGCTCGACAAGATGCTGGCCAGCGAGGAGCACGCGTCCGTCGCCACGCACGCGCTCGAGGGTAAGCGGCGAACTATTCTGCTGGCGCACGTTACCGACGATCTCGAGCGGGCACGCTGCCAGGTCGCGGACGAGCTGGCGCAGCAGTGCCTCGAACATGACGTGATCCTTTTGTCGGACGCCGATTATCCACTCGGCGGAGAGGCCTTCAAGCAGGCGTTTGCCGAGGATCTTTCCCGTGCGGACCTGGTCGTGCAGCTGCTCGGCGACACGCTCGGAAAGCGGCCGCGCGACCTGCCCGAGGGCTACGTGCTTGCGCAGGCCCGGCTCACGGCATCACGGCCAGGCGTCAAGCTGATGCAATGGCGCCGTTCGAACATCGATCCCCGGCTCGTCGACGATCCCGAATTGCGCGAGTTGCTGCAGGGCGAGACGGTGACGGCGTCGACGCTGTCCGCGTTCCGCGACGCGCTGATCGAATGGGTGAGGACGCCGCCGCCCGAGCCCGCGGCGGCGTCCGATGCGCCGTGCGGCACGCAAGTGTTCATCAACGCCGAAAAGGCGGATTTGCCCGCGGCGCTGGCGTGCCGCGAGGCCGTCGGCGACCTTTGCGCCTCCATATGGGTGCCTCCCCAGGGCGATCCCGAGAAAGCGAGCATCCAGGAGGAATTCAACAGCCTGCTCGCCGATTGCGATTCGCTGCTCTTCCTCAACGGCGCTGTCGAGCCGGTCTGGGTTTCCAAGCAGATGCGCCAGGCGGTCAAGACACGGGCGAGCAACCGCCTGAGCATCCGCGGCGCGGTGTGCAACGGCCCGCCCACCGGCAAGCCTGAAATCCATGGTGTCGTGCGCGGCATCGAGATGCTCGAGTGCCGCACGGCCGACGGCAGCGGCTGGAGTTTCGAGCCGGTGCGCGAATTCGTGAAGAAGCTGACGGATACCCGGCCTTGACGATCGAAGCCGCGCCTACCCTGCCCTATCCGGGGCTGCGGGCCTTCGCGCGTTCGGAGTCGATGCTGTTCTTCGGCCGCGAGAATTGCGTCGATGCGATGATCGAGCGGCTCGCGGCGACTCGCTTCCTCGCGGTGCTTGGCGCTTCGGGCAGCGGGAAATCGTCGCTGGTGCGCACCGGCCTGTTCGACGCGCTCGAGCTCGGCTTTTTCGCGCGGGCCGGGTCGCGCTGGCGGATCGTGGAAACGCACCCCGGCGGCGCTCCCATGCGCCGCCTGGCGGAAGCGCTCGCGAGCGCGAGCGGCGACGGTGATCTTCCCGCGGACGTCGAGACGCTGCTTGGAAAGGGCCGGCGATCGCTGATCGAATGGGCGAGCGGCGGCCGGCTGGCGCCCGGCGAGAATCTGCTCGTGCTGGTCGACCAGTTCGAGGAGCTGTTCCGCTACGCCGATTATGCCGCGCGCGAGGAAGCGGAGGATTTCGTCGCGCTTCTGATCGAAAGCGCGCGCGCCGCCGACTTGCCGATCCACATCGTGATCACCATGCGCTCCGAATATCTGGGCGCCTGCTCGCTGATCCCCGGCCTTGCCGAGCAGCTCAACGCCGGTTTCTACCTGACTCCGCGCATGTCACGCGAGGAATGCCGTCAGGCGATCGAGGGTCCGGCCGCGGTGATGGGGTTCGATATCGAGCCCGCGCAGACCAACCGGATCCTCAACGACATGGCCGGATTCGCGCCATGGGAGGAGGAACGCGGAGTCGTCCAGGGCCAGATCCTGTCGCGGCGCGCCGACCAGCTCCCGTTGATGCAGCATCTGCTCAACCGCCTCTGGCTGCGCGCGCGCGATCAGGCGGGCGACGGCCCGATCGTGCTGGCGGTCGCCGATTACGAGGCTGTGGGCGGCCTCGTCGGCGCGTTGGACGCCCACGGCGCCGAGATCTTGTCGTCGCTCGGCGAATCCGATCGCGCTTATGCGCCGATCGTGTTCCGAGCGCTGATCAGCGGCCCGGATCCGACCAACGCCGTGCGACGGCCCGTCCGCTTCGGCGCGATCGAGGCGGAGCTTGCCGAGCATCCCGGATCGGAAGGAGCGGCCGAGCGGATCGTCGAGGCCTTCCGTGCGCCCGGCTGCAATTTCCTGCAGCCCCCGCCGCCCGCCCCGCTCACCCCCGATACGCTGATCGACATCAGCCACGAGAGCCTGATCCGCCAGTGGAGCACGCTGTCGCAATGGCTGCAGGACGAGGCGCGCGCCGGAGCGAACTG
>DASQJV010000317.1:0-8195 GCA_035630855.1 Allosphingosinicella sp.
GCCGTGCCGCTTCAAGAAAGGTGGATCCCGGATCAAGTCCGGGATGACGATTCAAGCTACCCGCTCCCCCTTCCGTCATGCCGGACTTGATCCGGCATCCACCTTCTTCCTTCAATCGGCAGCGCGCTTCAGGAAGGTGGACCCATTGAAGAGGTGAGGATGTCCCCCGGACATCCTCAGCCATGCCGGGGGCATGGCGTGCCTCTTCAATCAAGTCCGGGGTGACGGTTGCTAGGGTGCCTTGTCTCCGGCCCGGCTGCCTCCCCGATAGCCCGGCTCGAAAGGCGCCCCAGGAATTTCGAGGGCATAGATGGAGCCGATGCCGGCGCAGGTTTCGGTGAAGCCGTTGCGATATTGGGCGGGGCGGAGACGCCCGGAGATGGGATGCCCGGCGAGGAAGGCCCGGACTTCCGCCAGGCTCAGGTCCGGCCCGAGGCTTTCCGAGCCGAGGTCGAACGACCCGCCGTACACGACCTCGCCGGCGGCGACGTCGAAGGCCGGAGCTCCAAGGCACAGGTGAAGCGCGTGGATCGAGTCGAGACGCCAGCGTCCCGGCTCGACCTGGAACACGTAGAAGCGCCCCTCCTTCCGATTGCCCGAAAGTCCGTGCTGGAACGTCATGAAAGCCGGCTGGGCGTGGCCGCCCCGCGCCTCGCCCATCCGCTGGAAGGACAGGGTCACGCCGTTCGAGGGTCCGACCCCCTTCATCTTGACGACGACGAGCGCCCGGTCGGCGGGGACCGAGCTCCAGGCCTCGCGCGCCACCGTCCGCTTCAGAGCGTTCCAGGATTGGGCGATCGGCTCGGCGGAGGGCGGCTCGGCCGCCGCCGCCGCCGGAGCGCCGCCGGCCAGAAGCGCGCGAAGGCCCAATTGCTTGCCGTTGGCCGGCGGCCGGAGCGCGAAGCGGTTCGAGGAAGCGCGCGCGGCGTCGTTGTTCCACCACCGGACCGGCCGGCCGGTCGGCGCCTCCGCGCCGACCTGCCCGGCGAGGGCGGCGCGCAGCTCGCTCGGGGCGAGCGCTTCCCATTGGCGACCGAGCGTCTCGTCAAGCGCGACCACCCGCCAGCCGCGAACCACCATGCAATTTTCGATGGCCGCAGCGACGATCCCGCGCTGAGCCGCCCCGGCGATCCAGGATTCGAGCAGATTGCCCACCAGTCCGGCCTGGCCGCGGTCCTTCCGGACCCGTTCCTCGGCGTTCATCCGGCTGGCGACCGCAACGCACTCCCGAAGGTCGGAATCATGGCCGGCCAGGTCGGCCCCGGCACGGTTGAAATAGGTGTAGCCCGGAGTCATCCGGCTGATTCGGCCGGATTGGGCGCCGGCCGGCCAGGACATCGCCGCCGCGGCCGCCAGGACGGCCGTCGACAAGGCACGTGCGCGCATTCCTCCCCCCTTCCCCCACGCCGTCGCTCGCCTACGTCCGGCGATGCCCCGGCAGCCCGTCGAGCTCGGACCTGACCTTGGCACCCAGCTGGTCGTAGGTAAACGGCTTGCTGATCAGTGCCACGCCCGGGTCGAGCCGGCCGTCGTGGACGATCGCATTGTGGGTGTAGCCGGTCATGAACAGGATCTTCAGCCCCGGCCGCAGCCGGAGCGCCTCGGTCGCGATCTGGCGGCCGTTCATGCCGCCGGGAAGGACGACGTCGGTCAGCAGCAGGTCGAGGTCGGGCCGCTTCGCGATCGTCTCGATCGCGCTCGGCCCGTCCGCGGTCGCGACCACCTCATAGCCGAGGTCGGTCAGGATCCCGACGATGTAATGGCGCAAATCTTCATGGTCCTCGACGACGAGGATCTTCTCGTCGCCGGACATAGCCGCCGGCTCGACGCGCCGCTCCGGCTCCGCCTCGATCCCGGGGCGGGCGCGCGGGAGATAGATCTTGACGTTGGTCCCGACCCCGGGCTCGCTGTAGATCCGGACGTGACCGCCGCTCTGCCGGACGAAGCCGTAGACCTGGCTGAGGCCGAGCCCGGTGCCCTTGCCGACCTCCTTGGTCGTGAAGAAGGGCTCGAACACCTTCTGCTGGGTCTCCAGATCCATCCCGCAGCCGGTGTCGCTGACCGCGATCATGACATATTGGCCGGCGGCGAGCCCCTCCGGGACTCCGGCGACATAGGAATCGTCGAGGCTCGAATTGTGGGTCTCGATGGTGAGCTTGCCGCCCGCCGGCATCGCGTCGCGGGCATTGACCCCGAGGTTGAGCATGGCGTTCTCGAGCTGGACCGGGTCGGCCTCGACGTCCCACAGCCCGGCGCCGAGCACCGTCTCGAGCTCGACCTGCTCGCCGAGAGTCCGCCGGAGCATGTCCGATATCTCGCGGATCAGCCGGTTGACCTCGAGCAGCCTCGGCTCGAGCGGCTGGCGGCGGGCGAAGGCGAGGAGGTGCTGGGTCAGCTTGGCGGCGCGCCGGGCGCCCTCCATCGCCGCGTCGCGGGCGCGGCGGATCCGTTCGGTGCCCGGCCCCGGCGGCTGCGAGGGGATCTGCCGGCCGATCAGGTCGAGGCCACCGATCACCAGGGTCAGCAGGTTGTTGAAATCGTGCGCGACCCCGCCGGTGAGCTGTCCGATCGCCTCCATCTTCTGCGACTGCCTGAGGGCGTCCTCGGCGGTCAGCCTCTCCTCGACCGCGGCCGCGACCCTTTGCTCGAGCTCGGAATTGAGCCTCTGCAGCTCCAGGGCGGCGGTTCGGGCGACATCGCGCGCGGCCAGCAATTCCTGCTCGTAGCGGCGGCGGTCGCGGGCGTCGAACACGGTGGTCAGATTGACGACCGGCCGGCCCTCCTCGTCGGTCCGCTGGACGGTGTTGACCAGAGTCGGCAGCCGCTCGCCGTTCTTGCAGACGAAATCGAGCGCGACCTCGCTGATCGATCCCTGCATCCGCAGCAAGGGCGCGAAATGGGTCTCGTGATAGATCCGGCCGGCGAGCGTCAGCCTGTCCTGGAAGCGCGTGCCGCAAAGCTCGTCCGAATCGTAGCCGGTCCAGCGCAGCAGGGTGCGGTTGACCCTGAGCACGGTGCCGTCGGGCAGGGTGGCGAGGTAGCCGCACGGAGCGTCCTCGTAGAGGGTTTCGTCGTCGAATCCGGGCAGCAGGTCGGCCATCGCCTTCAGATCCACTCGCGAATCGCCTCGACCGTCTCCTCGGGAGCGCTGAGGTTGGGGCAATGGCCGGTGGCGCGGAGCCTGACCAGGGCGCTCCCGGCAAGCCGCTCGTGGACATAGGCGCCGACCGAATCGGGCGCGATCAGATCCTCGCTGCACTGGAGAATCAGCGCCGGGATCGCGACCCCCTCGAGATCGCTCCGGTTGTCGGACAGGAAGGTCACCCGGGCGAAGCTCTTGGCGATGTCGGGATCCGCTCGGCAGAAGCTGTTGTTGAGCTCCTCGGCGAGCTCGGGCCGGTCGGGATTGCCCATGATCTGCGGGGTCAGCGCCGCCGACCAGCCGAGGAAGTTGCTGTCCATGAAGGTCATCAGCTCGTCGATGTCGGACCGTTCGAACCCGCCCCGATAGTCGCCGTCGTTGATGTAGCAGGGCGACGGCCCGATCAGGACGAGCTTGCCGAACATCCCCGGCGCCGTCCGAGCCGCGAGGATTCCGATCATCGCGCTGACCGAATGGCCGACGAAGATCGCCTCCTCCAGCCCCAGCGCCCGGCCGATCGCGACGACGTCGTCGGCATAGCCCTGGAGGCTCGAATGGCGCACGGGATCGTAGAGCGAGCTGTCCGACCGGCCGCAGCCGACATGGTCGAACAGGACGATCCGGTGGGTCTCCTCGAAGGCGGGAGCGACGAAGCGCCACATATTCCGGTCGCAGCCGAAGCCGTGGGCGAACATCATGAACCGCTCGCCCTTGCCGGAGACGGTCACGTTGTGGCGGCCGAGGATGTCCATGGGCACTCCGCGGATCGGGGACACCGCCCTATCGCCCCGCACGGCCCTTGTCATGCCGGCCGTCGCCCGGCGGCCTTCGTCCGAGTTTACGCCGCCCTCCTCCGCCTGCTAGCCACCCCTCCCATGCTCCTCCTCCCAGCCCTCGCCATCATCGCCTTCGCCGCCTTTTTCCACCTGCACTGGGCGCTCGGCGGCCGGCTCGGCTATTCGGTGTCGCTGCCGCAGCGGCCGGACGGGACCCCGGTGATGGCCCACCGCCTGCCCTGGTGGAGGCCGGCGGCGGGAGCGGTCGCGCTCGGCCTGGCGGCGCTGGCGCTGCTGCTCCTCGCCGAGGCCGGGCACCTGCCCCTCCCCGTCCCGCCCGCTCTCGTCCGGGCCGCCCTCCTCGCGACCGGCGCCGCCTTCGCCCTCCGCGCCCTCGTCCCCAACCGCTACGTCGGCTTCTTCAAGACCCTTCGCGGCACCCGCTGGGCCCGCTGGGACAGCCGCCTCTACAGCCCCCTCTTCCTCCTCCTCGGCCTGCTCCTGGTCGCCCAGGCCCTGGGAGGATGAGATGCTGACCCAAATCCCCGAAGGCCATGTCGGCGCCGTCGTCACCTATCTCGAGATGAGCGAGCGCCGGGCCCCCGGTCCGCTCCCCGATTCGCCGCTCCGCCTCGAGCGCTGGAGCGAGCCCGAGCCCGCCCGCTACCGCCTCCTGTTCGAGCGGGTCGGGGCGCCCTGGCTGTGGTATTCGCGGCTGCTCATGGACGACGAGCGGCTCCGCTCGGAGATGGGCGAGGTCCACGCCGTCGTCGACCGCTCGGGGGTCGAGGTCGGAATGATCGAGCTCGATTTCCGCACCCCGGAGCTATGCCTGATCCGCTTCCTCGGCCTCGTCCCCGAGCTCGCCGGCCGCGGCCACGGCCGCTGGCTGTTCGCACGGACCCTCGCTTTGGCCTGGCGCCCCGGAATCCGCCGGGTCGCGGTCAACACCTGCACGCTCGACCATCCGGCCGCCCTCAAGGCCTATCTCGCCGCCGGCTTCACCGCCGTCGGCCGGGCGTTCGAGAGCTTCCCCGATCCCCGGCTCGAGGGCCTCCTCCCCCCCGGCTCGGCGCCTCAAATCCCCTCAATCGGCGGCGGCGGGCGCCGCGGCTGACCCGGCGCCGCTCAGCCGCCGGTAGATGGCGGCGTTGAGGACGAGGAGAAGGGTCATCATCGCGGCGTTGCCGGCGGTCCTGACGATCAGGGCGAGCAGCGCCCCGACGTCCTGGCCGGCGGCGAGCACGAAGAGGATGCCGAGCAGGGTCGAGGCGGCGCCGACCGCGATCACCGCGGCGAGGGCGACGATGAGGATCAGCCCGAGCACCGCCCAGCCGTGGCCGCGGGTGAGCTCGAGGCAGCGCCGGATCGCGGCCACCGGGTTGCGCCGCGCCTCCGCGGCGACGACCGCGTTGAGCGGCCCGAGCCGGCCGAGCAGATAGAGGCCCGGGACGATCAGCAGGACGAAGCCGATCCCGATCGCCAGGCTCCCGAGCAGCGAGGCGGCGAAATAGGACGGAAGCAAAGCCAGCGCCGCCCCGATCGCCCCGCCGACGCTGATGTCGCGGGCGAAGAGGAGCAGGAGGATGGCGATCGACCCGGTCATCGACAGGGCGACGTTGAGCAGCAGCCACGGCCAGTTCAGATCGAGATAGTCGGACCACAGCTGGAGCAGCCGGGCGGGATCCACGGGCTGCGGCTGCGGCAGGAAATAGGCGACCAGAAGCCCGGGCAGGAAGATGAACAGCCCGGCGACGGCGGCGATCAGCGAGGCGTGGCGGCGCAGCAAGGCGACGGCGTCGGCCCAGACGGCGCTGTAGGAGAAGTTCATGATCGGTCGGCCCCTTGGTGAAGGCCCAGCATAAAGGCGGCGCCCGGCCGCCTCAAGCGCCGCCTGAGCCCGCTCCGCCTTCCGCCGGCGGAGCGCCCGTCGGCAGGCCGAGGGCGCGCATCCGCCCGGCGAGCGCCGCCATCCCCTCCTCGAACATCCAGGCCTGCAGCCGATCGCGGCCGACCTCCCGCGCCCCGAGCCGCCCGCCCCGCCGCTGCCAGCGGGCGAGCAGCTTCATCGTCCGGTCGAACTCCAGCCCTTGCTCGGCAATCGGAAACGGCTCCCCGCTCTCCACCGCCGCCTCGAGCCGCGCTGAGTGGCAAAGGCGCTGATTGCCTGTTGGAAGATAACAGCCGCTAGAGCGGTGACGCCAGCAAAGGCCAAGGTCGTCGTCTTACGGAGGACCCCTTTTTCGGCCAAATCCCCCTGCCGTCGGGGATCATGTTCAGGGCCAGCGAATGGTGACAGTCACTGGTGACTGTCACTTTATGCTCCCGACCTCCGGTCCGCCGCTGCCTGCAGGGAGCTCGGCGCTCGAACAACTCGCGCCCGGCGCCGCGCGCCCTCACCCCGCCCACGTAACCCGCGTGACCACCTTCTCGCCGTTGCCCAAATCCCGCTCGAACACATTCGCCCGCCCTTGGGCGTCGCGGCCAACCGCCCGGCCCCATTCGGGCCTCGAAGGACCGAGCGCCTCCCCCGACCCCGGCAGGCCCGCCGCCATGTCGACATGGTCGTAGATGGCGAGGAGCTGGTCGTAATCGTGCTGGTCGGGATGCTCGTTGCCCGCGGGCGAGTTGGTCGGCTCCATGCAGCTGGCGGTGGAGTCGGTCGCGGGATCCTGGTCGCGGGGGGCGAGGCCATAGACCCGGCCGAGCTCGCGGCAGATCGTCGCCGAGCGCCACGACGGGCTGTTGTAGGGCGCGGCGCCGAAATAGGTCTCGTTGAGCTTGATCGTCGCCTGGCTGACGTGGCCGCCCGACAGCCAGATCGAGGCGAGGCTGAGCCAGCCGGTCTGGCCGTAGGAATAGCTGCAGACCTGGATGGTGCCGGCGATCGGCTTGCAGGTGCGCGGCGAGGTGCCGCCGGCGATCAGCGGGCTCTGGATCACGGTCGAGAGGTTCCAGTCGCTCACCGCGGTCTGCAGGGCGCCGTCCCAGGCTGCGGAGACATTGTCGCCGACCGGCGGGCTGATCTGGGCGGCAGTGCGCTTCCAGTGCTGGCCCGAGCCGTGGCTCGCGGAGGCCGGAGCGGCGAGCAGGCCGGCCGCGGCCGCGAAGGCGGCGATCGTCGAAATCCCCGACCTTCCGAGCCGGCTTCCACGGTAAGGCTGATGCATGACTTTCCCCTCGTCTGGCAACAGGTGGGTCGAGGGAAGTGGAATTCGCCGCCCCCGACCACGGAAACGGAAATAGCGCCCCCCCGGCGCCGTCTCCAGTCGGGCCGGCGCGCCGATCCTCTCATCAGACACGATCGGCACCTGGCGCACAAGTGCCTGTTCGACGGCAATCTTTTCGCAGAACTGTGGAGTCGGGGAGCCCGGTGACTGTCACTAGTGACAGTCACTTTCCAGGCGGCTGCTCGGTCGAGGACCCTGCGCTTATGAACCGGTCGGCGGCTTCGCGCCCGGGGAAATCGGCGCGGCGTGACCGCTTCAACGGATGCCGGACCGGGTCGGCTCGAGGCGCCGGGACGCGGGCGCGGCGCCCTTCAGCTTTCAACGCAAAGACGCAAAGAATCAGCGGCGGCGACGCTTCCGGAAACCCTCCTTCCACCGACGCTGGCCACGTTCTTCGAGCCTTGAAGGTCGCACCATCCGCGAAGCGTTGGTGACTGTCACTAGTGACAGTCATTAGTGACTGTCACTTTTTCAGGTTCGCACGGTGTCCGGGGCCGGGCCCCGGCGTCTTTGCGCCTTCTCTCGAAAATCCAGGGCCTGCCGGGGAGGAAGGGCGCGGGATGCGCGGCGGCCGGCTTGCCGGGCAGATGACGGGCGCGGCATGGAAGCGCTTGCCCTCCCCGGCCGGCGCGGCGAAGGAGGGGCCGTGAGCGCGGACGACGACATCGAGTGGCGGGTGACGCCGGGGCTGAGCCCCTATCCGGAAACGCTCGCCGGGATGGAGGCGCGGGCCGCGGCGATCCGCGCCGACGAGGAGCGCGAGCTCATCTGGCTGCTCGAGCATCCGCCGCTCTACACCGCCGGGACCAGCGCCGATCCGGCCGAGCTGTTCAATCCCGAGGGTTTCCCGGTCTTCGCCGCCGGGCGGGGCGGGCGCTACACTTATCACGGGCCCGGGCAGAGGGTCGGCTACGTACTTCTCGACCTCGACCGGCGCGGGCGGGACGTGCGCGGCTTCGTCCATTCGCTCGAGGGCTGGGTGATCGCGACCCTGGCGAGGCTCGGGGTCGAGGCTCGGCGGGCGGAGGGGCGGATCGGGATCTGGGC
>DASQJV010000318.1:0-2073 GCA_035630855.1 Allosphingosinicella sp.
CAGGCGAAGGCGGCGGCCCGGGCCGGGGTCGCGGCCGCATCCCGTCATCCCGGCGAAAGCCGGGATCCATGAGCACGGACGGCGCCGGCTGGAGCGGAACGGAGTTCATGGATTCCGGATCAAGTCCGGAATGACGGGCACGCTCAACCCAAGGCGATTACGCCTCAGTCCCTCATCGCCAGGACGGTCCTCGTCGCGCGATACAGGGCGGTGGAAATGAGCGCGCGCAGCGACTGCTGATCGACCGTCGGCTTCTCGCCGGCCAGGCTGCACGCCGGCACATGGGGGGCGAACTGGCGGGCGATCTGGCCCTCGGCGGCGCTGCCCGGCTCGCTCATCGCCAGATCGCGGGCCGCGGCCGGATTGCGCGAAGCGATGCACAGAGCGAAATCCTCGGAGGCGTTGCGGGGCTCGATCGTCGCCAGCGCGCGCCGCAACCCGGCGAATTCGACCTGCGGGAGCTCCGAGCGCAGGTAATGGTCGGCGAGGCTGCCGACCAGCCCGGAGGTCCGGAACGTCACCTCCATCTCGCCGCCGGCGCTGATGCAACTGTCCCTTCCCGCGAGCGCTTCCGCGGCATCCCTTTCCTGAGCGTTGCTGAGATAGGGGCGCGACAGGGTCCGGCGCGCCCAGGCCGGGCGGCTCTTGGCGAGACAGGCCGTCAGCTTCTGCAACGTCTGGAGCTCCGACTGGGAATCGGTGTTGGGCTGGACCGTCTCGACCGGCTGGGCCTGGACCGACGCCGCTCCGAGCGCCAGCAACGCCGCAATGTGAAATCGGATCATGATGGACTCCCCCGTTTCGCTTCGCGCCGATGATGCGCCGCCCGGAAACGAAACGGAAGTGGGAAACGCTACCGGAAGGGCGCGGGTTTCCGCGGGCCGCCATTCTCCTCCTCGTCGCCCTTCGACTTCTGCTCGAGGGCGACCTTGATCATCGCGACGATGGGGTCCGCGAGCATCAGCCCCATCAGCCCGAACAGGGCCCCGAACAGGAGCTGGGCGCCGAGCACGAGGGCCGGGGCGAGGTCGACCGTCTTCCTGGCGACGTAGGGGACGATCAGATAGCCGTCGACGGTCTGGACGATGAAGTAGACGGCGATCGCCCACAGGCCCGCATTGACGCTGACGCTGAAGCCGGCGAGCACGATCAGCACGCCCGAGACGATCGCGCCGATGTTGGGGATGAAGGCGAGCAGGCCGGTGAGGATCCCGAGCAGGGCCGCCATCGGCACGCCGCCGAGCGCGAGCAGGATCCAGGTGCCCACTCCTTCCACCGCCATTCCGACCAGCCGCCCGGCCATCAGCCGGCGGAGGGTGAAGCCCATGTTCTCGGCGGTGCTGTAGAAGCGCTCGCGGCTTCCGAGCGGCATCATCCAGGCCACTCCGCGCTGGTAGAGGCGGGGCTCGACCGCGATGAAGATCCCGATGACGAGGATCATCACCGTCGAGGCGACGACTCCGAGCGCGCTCGACACGGCCGAGCCGAGCCGGCCCAACGTGCCCATCAGCTGGCCGCCGATCTGATCGACCCCGACCCCGCCCTGGACGATCCCGAGGCTGTTGCCCCAGGCGAGGACCCTATTGCCCTGGGCGGTGATGACCTGGCGAAGCCGCTCGGCCTGGCCGGTCAGCTCCGAGCCGGCGAAATAGAAGACCCAGACGATGAAGGCGACGGCGGCGACGGTGACGATGGCGAGCCGCCAGCCGCGGCCGATCGGAAGCACCCGGCCGAGCAGACGGGTGCCGCCGTCGAGCATCGAGGCCAGGACGATCCCGGCGAAGATGAGGAGCAAGGGCTGGGCGAGGAAGATCACCGCGGCGATGGCGAGCGCGAGGCCGAACCAGATGCTGGCCCGCTTCAGCTCCTCGCGGACGAAGGGGTCGCGCATCTCGGCCGGGCCGGGCTGCTCGACATGGCGTTCGTGGTCGTCGTCGGACGAGGCCCGGGCGAGGGCGGGGGCGTCGGAGGGCCGCCCGGCCGACGCTTTCGCCGCCTCGTCGGTCACGGGGCCTTGCCTTGCCGGGGCCGGAGCGAGGTGCCGGCACGGCCGCCGCGCATCGCGGTGATCCA
>DASQJV010000319.1:0-2472 GCA_035630855.1 Allosphingosinicella sp.
TGCTTCCCGTGCCCAATGCCGAATGCCTCCGCCAGGCGGTCCGGACCGGGATGGCGCTGGAGGCTCGGATCAACCCCTGGTCGCGCTTCGACCGCAAGAATTATTTCTACGCGGACCTTCCCCAGGGCTATCAGATCAGCCAGCTCTACCATCCCATCGTCGGCGAGGGCGAGATCGAGATTCTTCTCGACGAGAAGGACGAGGGCTCGGCCAAGAGGATCGGCGTCGAGCGCATCCATCTCGAGCAGGATGCGGGCAAGCTGATGCACGACCAGCACCCGTCATTCTCTTATGTCGACCTCAACCGCTCGGGCGTCGCGCTGATGGAGATCGTCTCCAAGCCGGACATGAGAAGCCCCGAGGAAGCAGGGGCTTACATAAGGAAGCTGAGAGCGATCCTGCGCTATGTCGGGAGCTGCGACGGCAATATGGAGCAGGGGAGCATGCGCGCCGACGTCAACGTCAGCGTGCGCCGGCCCGGCGGTCCGCTCGGCACCCGCACCGAGACCAAGAACGTCAATTCGGTCCGCTTCATCATGGCCGCGATCGACTATGAGGCGAACCGCCAGGTCGACCTGCTCGAGGGGGGCGGAAGCATCGTCCAGGAGACCCGTCTGTGGGACCCGGACAAGGGCGAGACCCGAAGCCTCCGCTCCAAGGAGGAAGCGCACGATTACCGCTATTTCCCCGACCCGGACCTGCTTCCGGTCGAGCTGAGCGACTCGTTCCTCGAGGAGTGCCGGGCCTCGCTCCCCGAGCTCCCCGACGCCAAGCGCCGCCGCTACGAGGGCGCGCTCGGCCTCACCGCCTATAACGCCTCCGTGCTCACCGCCGACGTCACGACGGCACGCTGGTTCGAGGCATTGCTTGACAAGCTCGGCGACGAGCACGCCCAGCGCGCCAGCAACTGGGTGACCTCCGACCTGTTCGGAGCCTTGAACCGCCTCGGCAAGGGCATCGAGGACAGCCCCGTCACCCCCGCCCAGGCCGCCGAGCTGATCCGCCTCACCGTCGACGGCACCCTCTCCGGAACCCTCGCCAAGCAGGTCTTCGAGATCATGCTCGAGACCGGCGAGGATCCCGCCCGGATCGTCGAGGAGCGCGGCCTCAAGCAGACCAGCGACACCGGCGCGATCGACCAGGCGATCGCCGAAATCCTCGCCGCCAACCCGGACAAGGTCGCCGAATATAGAGGCGGCAAGGACAAGCTCTTCGGCTTCTTCGTCGGCCAGGTGATGAAGGCGATGCAGGGCAAGGCCAATCCGGGCGTGGTCAACGAGCTCCTGAGGAAGGCGCTGTCCTGAAGCCCGTCTTCAGCCGGAATTCGTCTGCGGCCGCAGCCATGTGCCCATGAGGGCGGGGATCAGAGCGCCCAGCGCCGGGATCAGGCCGAGGGCGCCGGTGGACTGTTCCGGCGAAATCAGTTGGACGAGGAGGAGCAGGGAAGCGGCGAGGGCGATGATCGGGATCCGGATCAGCGGCCAGATGTCGTCGGTCGCGTTTTCGGCGTTGCTGGCGCGCTCCCGGATCTTCGAGGGCCGCTCGATCCTTCGGACGTAGCGCGCGAAGCTCTTGTTCATCAGCCGGTATTCGGGGCTTCTGACGAGCAGGCCGCGGACCAGCAGCGAGCGCAGCGCGGGCCCGTCCTCCAGCTTGAGATGCCGCCGCCAGGCGATGTGATAGAGCAGGACCCGCTCCTCGTCGCCGCTGCTCGTCCAGACCCGGTGATAATAATCCGCCATCTGCTCGGCGATATAGTCGATCTGCCGGTCCTCGGCTTCGTGATCCTGGGTCGGCGGCCCGGCTTCGAGCTGCGCGAGCAGGGCGCGAGCGAACGGCGTGTCGATGACGCTCAACTCGCGGGCCGCCGCGGACAGACCCCGGGTGGCGCCCGGAAGCTCGGGCAACAGCACGAACAGGGAGAAATCCTGGAGCAGCCGGGCCCATCTCCAGTCCTGGAAGCGGGTGGATTTGCCCTCCTCGCTCTGGGCCCTCAGCAGGGCGATCCGGTCGAGCGGCTCGATCTCGGCGAGGATGAACATGTAGCGTTCGCCGTTGGGAGGCGCGTCTTTCGCCATGTCCTCGAGCGCGGTGAGGACCTTTCCGGCCGCTACGGCATCCTTCGTCTGCAGGATCATGTCGAGATTGCCGACGATCACGACCCGGCAGGCGGGATCTATGGCGGGCGGCGCCTTCCCCTCCGCGATCGTGATCAGGTCGACCCATTTCAGATGCTCGATGGCGGCCAGTTCGGGCTCGTTCTCGAGGTCGATGGAGGCGCCCAGGATGAGATGTCGCCGGCTGCGGTCGTTCTCGAACGGGACCTCAGGGCTTGCTCCCGCCGCGGCGGGCTTCACCACCTTGTTCAGGAACTCGCGGCGATCGCAGGTCAGCGGCGGATGGAACCGGTCCAGCGTGACCACCGGCGTGCGCGGGGCCGGAAGGAAATATTGCCGCTTGAAATAGCGATAG